>CAVIAZ010000050.1:0-12124 GCA_963640795.1 bacterium
TTGCTGCAGCTGCTGCTGTTGCTGCTGGTCCTGCTGCTGCAGGTGCTGCTGAGGCTGCTGAAGAGCAGACAGAGTTCAATGTCTCTCTCAAGAGCGTTGATGCTGCTAAGAAGATTGCTTGTATCAAGGAAGTCAGAGCTGTTACAGGACTTGGCCTCAAGGAAGCTAAGGAACTCTGTGAAGCTGGCGGTATGCTCAAGGAAGCTGTCAGCAAGGAAGAGGCTGCATCCATCAAGGAGAAGCTTGAGGCTGCAGGTTGTGTTATCGAAGTAAAATAACACCTATTTATAATGGCACCCAGTGTTCCCCAGGGGCACTGGGGCTTTGCCGTCCTGCAATAAGGATATTTTCACCCTGGAAGATTTAGCTTTATGCTCCGGAACAAGCATTTGTTCCATTTTGGAGGTACAACGATATGACCGGCAACGGTAAAGTATTTGAGAGAGTCAACATTGGTTCTGAAGTACTCAATGAGTATCCTGTTCCAAATCTTGTAGAGATTCAGACTGCATCCTATAAGGATTTCCTGCAGCTGGATAAAATTATGCATGGCCAGGAGCCTGATCCAAGGTACGGACTCGAACATCTATTCCAAACATATTTCCCCATCGAGGCACCTAACGGCGGCATGGTGGTGCGTTACGGTGGCTACTCGGTAGACCCCAGTGACGTCTTTGCCATGAAGAGTGAAGGTGAATGCAAGAGGAAGGGAAGTACATTTGGTGTCCCTGTTAAGGTAAAGATCCAGCTGGAAAAGAAGCAGGGGGAGATTCAGGAGAAGGAGATTTTCTTCGGTGATTTCCCTGTGATGACAGATCGTGGTACGTTCATAATCAACGGCTCTGAAAGAGTCATAGTCTCGAGCATTGTCCGTTCTCCGGGCGTCATCTTCAAGAACATGAACAAGAAGGGTCTCAAGAGCTCGCTCTTTGCAGCCAACCTCTACCCCTATCTTGGTTCCATGCTTTCCTTCGTCTTCGAAAGAACAAACGTTGATGACAAGGAAAACAAGGTCGACTTCAAGCTTGACGGGGAGAGTGACGGAAAGAAGAGCAAGGAGACTCTCATTTACGGAGCTATCCATAACCTTATCTATGCAACATCCCCGCGTAGCAAGGATGACACACAGTCATTCAAGAAGATTGCAATTCCTGTGACCTTCTTCATGCGTATGCTCGGCCTTGAGACAAGGGACGAGATTGTCTCCCAGTTCTACTCCTCCGAGATTATCAGCACATCATCCTATGACGGCCATTTCCCGCGCTTCGTCTACAAAGACATCAAGAAGGATGGTAACGTTCTTTTCTGTGCAGGTGACGAAATCGGCGCAATCAACCTCCAGGAACTCAATAATCTTGGTATTGAAGATATCGAGGTTGTCGATACTGCAGAGACTAATCTTGATGACCTGCCGTCAATGGCTGTGCTCAAGACTCTCCAGCAGGAGAAGATTTTCTGCTACAGGGTTATCCAGGGAGATGTGTCTGCCCTCAACAAGCGTTCCCTCACCTTCGACAAGGAAAAGTGGGAGAACTGCCAGAGAATCTACAGGGAAGAGGGAAAGGAATTCAAGGATCTCTACATCGGTTATGTTGCAGAGAAGTGGAAGACATTCCTCCCGCAGCACATCAGAACAACTACAGATTCAGACAAAGTAATCAACTACTACAAGGATTTCTTTAATGATACCAACCGCTATGATTTCTCAGAAATCGGACGCTACAAGCTCAACAAGAAATTCTTCGGTATGGATGAAGACAAATATATCAAGAAGACTACACTCACCATTGAGGACGTAATCTGCACTACACGTATGATTATGGACTTCGGTGATGGTAAGTTCCAGAAGGATGATGAAGACTCACTTGGAAACAGAAGGGTCAGAACTGTCAGGGAACTTCTTGAGAACAGCCTCGGCGACGCATTCTCCAAGATGGTGAAGGCTGCCAAGGACAAGATGAACGTTTCTGATGACGATGTGAAGCCACAGGACATCATCTCCATCAAGCCAATTATCGGGACTGTCAGGGAATTCTTCGGTTCCTCACAGCTCAGCCAGTTCATGGACCAGGTCAACCCGCTTGCCGAGCTTACACATAAGAGAAGGATTTCAGCTATCGGTCCTAAGGGCGGTATCAAGAGGGACAACGCACGTCAGCTCTTCGATGTCCGAGATGTTAACTACACCCATTACGGAAAGATTTGTCCTATCGAAACACCTGAAGGCGGTAACATCGGTCTTATCCTGACTCTTGCAAACTATGCAAAGATTAACGATTACGGTTTCATCCAGACTCCTTACAGGGAAGTCTTGAATGGTGTTGTCACAGACAACTGCCGTTACCTTGATGTAAACGATGAGGAAAAGGCAAAGATTGCACAGGGTAACGCTGAAGTCGAGAAGAGGAAGGATGGTTCCTTCGTTCTCAAGGGTGAGGTATCTGTAAGAGCCAACCAGGACTACTCGACAGCTAAGCCTGAAGAGATTAACTGGATGGATGTCTCCCCGAAGCAGGTTGTGTCTGTTGCTGCATCCCTCATTCCGTTCCTTGAACACGACGATGCTAACCGTGCCCTCATGGGTTCAAACATGCAGCGTCAGGCAGTTCCTCTCGTCTTCCCGGAGACTCCGCGTGTCGGAACCGGTATGGAGATGAGAACAGCTTATGACTCATGTATCATGGTCAAGGCAAGAAGAAGCGGTAAGGTCGTCTATGTGTCAAGTCTGACCATCAAGGTTGAGCCTGATGAACCTTCAGTAAAAAACGAGCTCGATGTATATGAGCTCAGAAAATATGAGATTACCAACCAGGATTCCTGTATGAACCAGCGTCCGCTTGTCAAGGTCGGCGATAAGGTCAAGAAGGACGATGTCCTTGCTGACGGGCCGAGCACAGACCATGGTGAGCTTGCTCTTGGAAGAAACATCCTCGTCGGATTTGTTCCATGGAATGGATACAACTACGAAGATGCCGTCCTCATCAGCGAAAGAGTCGTCTCTGAAGATATCTATACATCTATTCATATCAAGGAATATGACGTTGACAGGAAGGAGACAAAACTCGGAGAGGAGAGATTCTCCCGTGACCTCCCGAACACATCGGAGAGGGCAGTCGAACACCTCGACAGTGAAGGTATTGTATGTATCGGAACATATGTCCACTCCGGCGATATTCTGGTAGGTAAGACAACTCCGAAGACAGAGACGGAAAATACTCCGGAGCAGAAACTCCTGAACTCAATCTTCGGTGAGAAGAGCAAGGATACAAGAAATGCCTCCCTCGTTGTTCCTCATGGTGTTGAAGGCACTGTCATCGACATCCAGAGAATAACAAAGAAGGAAGAGCTTGCTCCTGGTTCACTCGAGACAGTCAAGGTCTACATCGCAACCAAGCGTAAGCTGAAGCAGGGCGACAAGATGGCCGGCAGACACGGTAACAAGGGTGTTGTATCACGTGTTCTCCCTCAGGAAGACATGCCATACATGGAAGATGGTACTCCGCTTGATGTCTGTCTCAACCCGCTCGGTGTCCCTTCTCGTATGAACATCGGACAGCTTATGGAAACCCAGCTCGGATGGGCAGCTGTGAAGAATGATGTCTGGTACAAGACACCTGTCTTCCAGAGTGCAACAATGGAGCAGATTGAAGAGGAGATGGTCAAGGCAGGACTGCCGAAGGACAGTAAGGTAACCCTCTATGACGGAAGGACAGGTGTTCCATTCGTCAACAAGGTATTCTGCGGATATATCTACTACCTCAAGCTCCATCACCTTGTTGATGACAAGATGCATGCCAGGGCAACAGGTCCTTATTCTCTTGTCACACAGCAGCCTCTTGGCGGTAAGGCTATGTTCGGAGGCCAGAGACTTGGAGAAATGGAAGTCTGGGCATTTGAGGCATATGGTGCTGCAAACAACCTCCAGGAGCTTCTGACTGTCAAGTCTGACGATATGAAGGGAAGGGTTAACATCTACCAGGCTATCGTCAAAGGCGAGCCGGCTGAGCATCCGGATGACCTTCCGGAAGGATACAAGGTTCTCTGTCAGGGCCTCAGGGGTCTTGCTCTGGATCTTGCTGCATATGATGAGAACGGCAAGCTTATCCCTCTCACAGAAAGAGACAGGGAGATAATCAGCAAGGCCGAAAAGGAAAAGAACAACCAATAGGAGGTTAGGGATGAGTGATACACATGACATCAGTACATTAAGAATAAAGATTGCGTCCCCAGAACAGATTCTTGCCTGGTCCTATGGTGAAGTAAAAAAACCGGAGACAATAAACTACCGTTCTCTCCGTCCGGAGAGAGACGGACTCTTCTGCGAACGTATTTTCGGTACAACCCGTGACTGGGAATGCTGGTGTGGTAAGTTCAAGAGCAAGAGATATAAAGGAACAGTCTGTGAACGCTGTGGCGTTGAGGTCACAGAGAAGAAGGTCAGACGTGAGAGGAGCGGGCACATCAAGCTTGCAACTCCTGTCGCACATGTCTGGTTCTATAAGTCCCAGCCTTCAATCATGAGCTATCTCCTGGAGATGAAGAAGACAGATTTCAACTCAATCTTCAAGTATGAGAGCTATGTGGTCATTGACCCGGGTCAGGTTGACGAGCTTGAGAAGTGCCAGGTATTGAGTGAGGATGAGTACAATGAATATATCATCAAGTACGGTGAAGACTCATTCAAGGCAGGAATGGGCGCTGAGGCTATCTACGAACTTCTGAAGGGCCTTGATCTTGTTGCCCTCAGGGAGAAGAACAGGGAGATTCTTGCCGACATCATCCGCAAGAACGGAAAGACTGACAGTGGAGAGGCCAAGAAGGCTGCATCCATCATCAAATATTGCACATGGTTCATTGACTCAGGAAACCAGCCCGAGTGGATGATTCTTACTGTTCTGCCGGTTATTCCGCCAGATCTGAGACCTATGGTCCAGCTTGACGGAGGACGTTTTGCAACAACAGACCTTAATGAACTCTACAGAAGGGTAATCAACAGGAATAACCGTCTGCAGCGTCTCATCTCTATCCAGGCTCCCGATATCATCGTGCGCAATGAGAAGAGAATGCTCCAGGAAGCAGTTGACTGCCTCCTCGACAATGGTAAGGTGGAGAATCCTGCCAAGGGTGCTTCAAAGAGGGATCTCAAGTCTCTGGCAGACCAGCTCAAGGGTAAGCAGGGAAGATTCAGACAGAACCTCCTGGGTAAGCGTGTTGACTATTCCGGACGTAGCGTAATTGTCGTCGGACCTGAACTCAAGATGCACCAGTGCGGTGTCCCGTCACTGATGGCACTCGAACTCTTCAAGCCGTTCCTGATCCGCCGTCTCCATGACAACGGTATTGCACCGAACGTCAAGAAGGCAAAGATTATGGTTGAAGAGGGAGCACCGGAGGTATGGTCAATCCTTGAGGATGTTGTCAAGGAGCACCCGGTTATGCTTAACCGTGCACCTACACTCCACAGACTCGGCTTCCAGGCATTTGAGCCTGTCCTCGTCGACGGTAAGGCCCTCAAACTCCATCCGCTTGTTTGTCATGCATTCAATGCCGACTTCGACGGAGACCAGATGGCTATCCATGTGCCTCTTTCAGAAGCTGCACAGCTTGAGTGCTGGACTCTCATGCTCAGTACAACAAACCTCCTTGACCCTGCAAACGGAAAGCCTATCGCATTCCCGTCACAGGACATGGTCCTTGGTATCTACTACCTGACAAAGGAGAGAGTTGACCTCGACAGGAAGGAGAAGCGTAAGCACTTCAACGATATAAACGAAATTGAAGCTGCAATCGACTCAATGAGCGTCTCTTATAACGAGAGAATATATTACCGCCTCAGAAAGGGGCTTGAGATAATTGACGAGAAGGGTAACAGAACAGTTTCAGACGGTGTTAAGTGGACAGAGACTACTCCGGGAAGAATGATTTTCAATGACAATATCCCGGTTGGTGTACCTTTCCAGAACTACTGCCTTGGGGACAAGCAGCTCAAGAAGCTCATCACAGCAACTCTTGAGAACGACAAGCCGTCAGTTGCAGTTGAGCTTCTCGACTCCGTCAAGTCTCTTGGATATAAGTATGCAACACTCTTTGGTGCTACAATCGGACTAAGCGACATGATTGTTCCTTCCGGAAAGAAGGACCTCATTGCCAAGGCAGAAGCTGAAGAAGCTCATATCAAGGAACAGCTTCTCAGCGGTACTATCAGTGAAGAGGAAAAGAAGAGTAAGGTTATCTCACTCTGGAACAATACAAAGAATGAGCTCACCGACCTCCTCATGAAGGAGATGAGGGAAGACCAGCATGGTTTCAACCCGCTCTTCATGATGGCTGACAGTGGTGCCCGTGGATCCTCGAAGCAGATTTCACAGCTTGGTGCAATGAGAGGAATCATGACCAAGCCTAATGGTGACAACATTGAGCTCCCTGTAAAGTCGAACTTCAAGGAAGGACTCTCAATCATCGAATTCTTCTTCTCATCCAACGGTGCAAGAAAGGGTCTTACAGATACCGCTCTTAAGACAGCAAGAGCAGGTTACCTTACCCGTAAGCTTGTTGATGTTGCACAGGATGTCGTTGTCACAATGGAAGACTGCCATACAATCAACGGTATGTGGGTTGCTGCAGACGCTGCAAAGAATGAGACTCTTTATAGCAAGATAGCAGGTGCATTCCCTGTAGATGATGTACTCCACCCGTTCCTTAAGGATGAGGAAGGTAAGCCTGTCGTGCTTGCTAAGGCAAACGAGCTCATCACAAACGAGATGGCTGCTGCAATTGAGGATGCTGGTGTAGAGAAGGTTCTTATCAGGAGTGTACTCACATGTGAGGCAGAACATGGTGTGTGTAAGAAGTGCTACGGCCGTAACTATGCAACAAATAAGACAGTTGAAATCGGTGAGGCTGTAGGTGTTGTTGCTGCACAGTCAATCGGACAGCCGGGTACCCAGCTGACCATGCGTACCTTCCATGCCGGTGGTATTGCTACGGTTTCAAGTAACGAGAAGAGCTTCGATTATCCTGTTATCGTGGACGGAATCAACGAGACCCTTTACGTCGTAAACAGGGACGGAAAGAGAATCTTCCCGCGTAAGAGCAGATATACTGTCACAAAGATTCTTGAGGAAATCACAGGAAAGTACTCAGAGCTTCTTGTGCAGTCGGGAGAGAACGTTGGTAAGGGCTATGCCTTCTATAAGGATCTTAACGGCAAGAAGGTCAGTGCCAAGAACAACGGTAAACTTCTCATTGCAGACGGAAGAACATTTGTCATCGGCTCTACAAGTGAAGAGGAGATTCCTGTTGGAACAATCCTCAGCGATGATGTAAAGAATGGTGCAATCATCCCCGCAGGCGATATTGTCTACACATTCGACCCGTTCAACGAGCTTATCATAGCCGAAGAGGACAGCGAGATCAGTGAGATGAGGGACTTCGTCGCACGTAAGAGTTATCTTGTTGTTGAGAACCATGTTTCCGGTGTAAGAGAGTGGCATACAGTATCGAGAGACAAGCTTGGTAAGTACAACCCGACAGTTGTTGTAAAGCTTGCTGACGGAGCTGAGAAGACATACACAATCCTCGGTGGTTCTATCATGCACTTCCAGGATGTCGGTCAGAGTGTCCATGCTGGTGATATCATCGCATCTGCACCTAAGGAAGATGCAAGCAAGAGTAAGGATATCGCGGGCGGTCTTCCTCTCGTCAACTCTCTCTTCGATGCAACCAAGACACAGACGGAGAACTATACGGTCATCGCCCATGTCACAGGTAAGGTCGAGAAGATCAGGATTGAGAAGGGATATGCGAAGATTACTATCCTCGATAAGCTGGCAGAGAGACCTGAGTTTGCTGAAAGGGTTGCAGACGGAAAGAGCTTCAGACATATCCATAAGGTTCCTACCCAGGGTATCGTCCTCCTCGTGAGAGAGGGAGATGAGGTTGTCTGTGGTGACAAACTCTGTGATGCAGCAGTGAACAGCAGGGAAGTTCTGACAGTACAGGGAGAGACAGCAGTCCTCTCATTCCTTGTCAAGGCTATCCAGGATGTCTACAGGGAACAGGATATTGAAATCAATGAGAAGCACCTGTCAATAATTATCAGACAGATGCTTAGAACTGTTGAGATTGTCAGAAGTAATGATACCCGCTTCATCGAGAACCAGAAGGTCGACAAGCTCGAATTCCTGAAGGAGAACGAGAAGGCAAGGGCAGAGGGAAGAGTTCCGGCTATCGGAAGGCCGTGCCTCAGCGGTGTATCTGATGCAGCTAGGAACAGTGAATCATTTATTTCAGGTGCTTCATTTGCCCATACTGTCCAGACATTGACAGAAGCAGCCATTGCTGGTAAAACAGACGAGTTGAGAGGTCTCAAGGAGAACGTTATCATCGGTAAGCTCATCCCGGCAGGTACCGGATTTGACCGCTACAAGGATATCGTACTCACTGACGACATGAAACTTCTCGAGGAACAGAAGATCAGAGACGCTAACAGGGAACTCAATCCTGTTATCGAGGATGACACGGACTTCGAGGATCTTGCAGAAATGAAGACTGTGGGAGATGAAAGGGAGATTGGCTCTGCCATGATTGATGAAGAGGAGTGATGCCTGTCGGCATTACTTCTGTAATCAGTTCCTTGTCATCTCATGCTGACTGCAGTTTTTAATAGAAGCCGTGCTTGTGCTCGGCAGGCCCTCCGGTGTGAGACGGATGGACCAAATGGAAAGGAGCGTCAAATAGATGCCTACAATTAATCAGCTTATAAGAAAGGGCAGAAGTACTTCCAAGCAGAAGACAAAATCCCCGGCTCTTGAGGGGTGCCCGCAGAAAAGAGGTGTATGTACAAGAGTCATGACAGTTACACCTAAGAAGCCTAACTCTGCTCTCAGAAAGGTAGCCAGAGTTCGTCTGTCCAATGGAATCGAAGTTACTGCTTACATTCCTGGTATCGGACACAACCTCCAGGAACACTCAGTTGTTCTCATCAGGGGCGGAAGAGTCAAGGACCTTCCTGGTGTAAGATATCATATTGTCCGTGGTAGCAAGGATACTCTTGGTGTTGCAGACAGGAAGAGAAGCCGCAGTAAGTATGGTGCTAAGAGGCCAAAGGCTTGATAGGAGGTAACAGAAATGAGTAGAGAAAAAACCCCTGTCAGGAAAGTAACCCCTGACGCAGTATATAACAGCACAGCTGTTGAAAAGCTTATCTGCCGCATGATGGTTTCCGGCAAGAAGAGTGTTTCTGCCAGAATCGTCTACGATGCACTCAAACTGATTGGCGAGAAGACAGGTGAGAAGGAAATTGACGTATTCAACAAGGCTCTCGAGAATGTAAAGCCTGCAGTTGAGGTCAAGTCAAGAAGAGTTGGTGGTGCTACCTACCAGGTTCCTACCGAAATCAGAGAGTCCAGACGTGAGGCTCTTGCCATGAGATGGATTATCACAGCTGCAAGAGGCAGAAATGGTAAGACAATGGCAGACAAGCTCGCAGATGAACTTGTTGATGCATACAACTCAACAGGTACAGCCTTCAAGAAGAAGGAAGATGTACACCGCATGGCAGAAGCAAACAAGGCATTCAGCCACATCCGCTTCTAATTTGTGCGATGAAAAAATCAGGGACTGTGAAAAGCAGCCCCTGTTTTTATCAGCCTGTAATCTACAGGTTGGCCTTGATAGCCTGACTGAGCTGGTCAGCACATGATGTGGGCTTGAACCCGCATGTGTTTCCCTCGAGAATCGATGCAATCTCCTTTGCATCCTTTCCCTCGCACAGTCTTCCAATAGCCTTCAGATTGCCGTTACAGCCCCCTTCGAAAGACAGATTGTGAATATGGTTATTGTCATCCAGATCAAAGTGGATGGCCCTGGCGCACACGCCTTTTGTTGCATAGTCTACACTTTTCATGTTTACCTCTTGAGAGAAAGATAGTCTGTTGGAGTAAAAGTGGCAAGCCTGGTGTATGACCGCTGTTTTATCTCCCGTAATCAAACTTCCTGCCTTTTCACTCTCAGACGCATGAGAGGGGAGATGGCCGGAGGATGAACTCAAATGTCCTTACCTGTCTCTTTTTCTGGTCTATTGGGCTGAGAGCCATTTGTTTGCATATTGCTGAACTTTGACTTTTGCTCCTTCTTCATTTATCCTTTTTGTGTTCAAGCTGTTTTTGCTCAATCCGGCAGAGAGGAGGTGTGTGATGGGTGCATATATTAATCCGGGTAACAAGGCCTTTGCTCTGATTAATGCCGGAGAATATGTCGATAAGACAATGCTGATTGAACTTGTTAATAAAACAATCGGATCCGCGCACTCGTTGATCTGTGTCAGTCGCCCCCGCCGATTTGGAAAATCATTTGCAGCAAGAATGCTAGCTGCTTACTATGATTTGAGCTGTGACTCTCACCCTCTCTTTGATGATAAGAAAATATCTCATATTGAGGATTATGAGAAACATTTGAACAAATACAATGTAATCCGTTTTGATGTGGCGAGCTTTGTGTCTATTGCCCGGTCTAGCGGAAGGGCAATCAAAGATGTCCCTGTGATGATAACTGACGCTCTTAACCGAGACCTGAAAAATTCAGGTTTCGATGTTGAGGAGAGTGACAGTCTCCTGGATAACCTGAACCGTATTGTCTTCTCTGGAGGAAAAAACTTCATATTCATAATCGATGAATGGGATGCAGTTATCAGAGAGGCAAAAGATGACCCGGATGCCCAGAAGGCATATCTGGATATGCTAAGGTCATGGTTCAAAAACGAAGCGTTCACTCCGAATGTGGTTGCTGCTGCATATATGACAGGAATCCTTCCAATCAAAAAAGACGGGTCGCAGTCTGCGCTCTCTGATTTCAAAGAATATACAATGTTGGATCCGCTGGAGTATGCAGGGTTTATAGGTTTCACCGAAGATGAAGTGAAAGATATCTGTACTCTTCACGGTGCTGACTTCAATACCATGAAATATTGGTATAATGGATATGCATTCCCCTCTGTCGGTGCAATATATAACCCGAATTCTGTGATGAATGCTGCCGAGAGCGGTAGCTTCAAATCATATTGGGTGCAGACCGCCGCCTCAGAGGCTCTTCTTGAATATGTAGGTAAGGATTATAGCGGATTGGCAAAGACGGTGGCAGAACTTGTCGGTGGTATTGATGTTAAGGTGAAAACAGTGGGCTTTGCCAATGACCTTACCACATTCAGGGGAAAAGACGATGTTCTGACTTTGCTTATACACCTGGGGTACCTTGCATACGATGAGGAGAAAGGTACGGTCCACATTCCTAATGAAGAGATAAAGCGTGAGTTCCAGGAAGCAATACACACTGTCGGTCTTGATGAGAGCAGGAAGAGACTTGCAGAGAGTGAGAAGCTTTTTGCCGATACTATCGAAATGAATGAGGAAGCTGTGGCTGAGGCTGTGGAGAAGGTTCATACGGAAGAGACTGTCGCTTTGCACTATAACAGGGAAGAGAGCCTAAGAAGTGTCATTAAGCTGGCTTATTATACATATCGTGATCACTATATGCAGTTTGAGGAGCTTCCGGCAGGAGAGGGTTATGCAGATGTTGTATATATCCCGCTTCCTGACTGTACATGGCCACCACTTGTAATCGAACTTAAGTGGAATAAGGATGCTAAAGGTGCTATCGACCAGATACTTGATAAGAAATATCCGGCCTGTTTCAAGAACTATAAAGGCAGGCTCCTGCTTGTCGGCATCAACTATGATAAAGAAATGAAGAGACATTCCTGTAAAATTACGAGCTATGTTATCTGATTGCAGCTTCTTCAATTTCTCTCTGCCGGATCTCCTAAATTTTTGAGTTGACATAAGATAAGGGAAAGTGTTGACAATATCTACAAATTCAAGTAGATTAGTCAAAGTGTCGCCAATATGCATGGGGTTACTGTGCTGTGACGGCAAGAGCCAAACCGATTGCTGAGGGCAATGAGGGTGGTTCCGGAAGTAGTTTTTTATTATTAATTACGTATGTCGTCAGGATTTCTGCCGACCTCTGGAACTTCACATTTACTTACTTGGCAGTCAGTTGTCTCGTTTGACTGTAAAGGCTTGGGCCTTTATAAATATTATTTTTTGATTTGTGGCATTGCCACAAG
>CAVIAZ010000051.1:0-11734 GCA_963640795.1 bacterium
CTACTATTCAGAGAAGAAAGCGCGTCCTTTATGGGCGACTGGTCTATCAAAAAAAATGGCTAGAAATCATAGTTGGTGGCATTAGGATGCAATGAGTTGTTCAAAATTTATCTCTCTCTTTGATATGAACTACTATCCAATGCGGTGGCAAGCTGTCCTATGGAAGTGGCACTCTGTCTTAATTTGGAATTCGTGAGGATGGAAATGTTGGAAAAAGCTGCGAAAACAGATTAAAAACAGTTTGAAAAATACTGATATTACTCAAGATTTCTACGTTAATTATTTACATTTAAATGGTATGTATATTTGTATACTATTTCTGCTAAAAAGTTGGAAAAATGGATAAAACAATATAAAATCAAGTTGGAAAAAGTAATATATTCTGAAATTTTATGTTGGAAAAATGGAAAAAGGTAGTTAAGATACAGTAGGAGTCCCGAATGATTAAAAGAAAAATCACATCAAAGATAGAAAAGTTCTTCAATACATTTGACAAACAAGCGCTCTTAATAACCGGGGCGCGACAGGTGGGTAAGACATTCTCTATTCGTGAATATGGCAAAAGATGTTTCAAAAACTTTGCTGAGATTAACCTTTTCGAAAATAAGGAAGCTGTGAAGACTTTGGAAGGCTTCAGGGATACCAAAGATTTGCTTACTCGTCTGACTTCCCTGCTTGATGTTCCTCTTGAAAAAGGCAATACGCTGATATTTATCGATGAAGTCCAGCTGATGCCTGATATCATCACAGCAATCAAGTTTCTTGTTGATGACGGTCGGTACAAATATATTCTCAGCGGTTCCCTTCTTGGTGTTGAACTGAAGGAAATCCGTTCTATCCCTGTCGGATATCTTACAATAATGACGATGTATCCGCTTTCGATTGAGGAATTCTTCCTTGCTAACGGCCTTAATGAAAGCTTATTGACAACGCTGAAGAATGCATACGATAAGGAATTGCCTGTTGAGTCATATCTGCATGAGAAACTCATGAGCCTCTTCAGACTTTTTCTGGTGGTTGGAGGTATGCCGGGAGCTGTTCAGGTCTATCTGGACACATTTGATTTGAATAAGGTCCTGGATTTTCAGGAGTTCATACTTGGCACATACCGTAAGGATATAGCCAAGCATGTAGGGGAAAATAATCTATTCATTAAGGATATCTTTGAAATTATCCCTTCCGAACTTAATAATCCAAATAAGAGATTCATACTTAAGAATCTGAATGAAAATAAAAAGTTCAGCAGTTATGAAGAGAGTTTCCTCTGGCTTGTGAAGGCAGGAATAGCTCTTCCTGTCTTTAATGTTGAAGAACCTAAGGAACCACTTGAACTTAATAAACAGCGTAATCTTTTCAAGTTCTTTTCAAATGATGTAGGCTTGCTTGCCTCCCAATATGCCCGTGGTATACAGTCCAGGATTCTACGTGGAGATGACAAAATCAATTATGGATGCATCTATGAGAATGCAGTTGCTGAGGAACTTTGTTCTAACGGTCTTAATCTCTACTATTTCAACAGCAAGAAACAGGGGGAAATTGATTTTGTGGTAAGAATCAATGATTCGATACTTCCGATTGAAGTTAAGTCAGGAAAGGACTATCACCGTCATAATGCCCTTAGGAATGTTATGGAGAATGAGGCGTATGATTTCAGGAAAGCGGTTGTGCTGACCAATGACAATGTGAAGGTGGTCGGCAAAACTGTCTATCTTCCGGTATACATGGCTACATTCATTAGAAATGATGACCTGGATACCTTCATTTATAAAGTTGACCTTACTGGTTTAACTTGAGGGTGAAGTTAATTGGTCGTCTGATTCCATCCGCACAGGTCGAAAATTATTTGTCTCGCGTCCGCTGTTTGCGAGACTTTTTTTATTCTATCCCAGAGGGACAAAAGTCCATAATAAACTTCAGAGCCAAAAGGGATATGCCTGTTTCTCTGATAGCAATATCGTGATCTGGCAAGTGAGGTTTGTCTGCTTTGCAAAGATTGAGTCCAATTAAGACAATATGTATAAGCAAAATACCGCCCGGTAGCAATTCCGATTAGTGTTTGCAGATTGACACCTAACCCGACGGATAGTATTATTCAAAAAGAAAGGGCGTCCTTTATGGGCGACTGATCTAAATAATTGTTAAGTTATTTGTCTCGCGTTCTCTGTTTGCGAGACTTTTTTATTCTATCCCAAATGGACAAGAGCACATTAAGCACTTGCAAGACAAGCAGAACAAGTCTGAATATCTTTTCCATAAAAATGTCACCTCCTTTCATCCGTAAGATTTGAGGAGGTCCAGCCTCCTCCACAGATGATGCGAAAGTGACCAGTCGCCCTTTATTACGACACCCTGCCGTTTTACCGGCATAGTCATTGTAGCATACAGTAAATGAAAGTTCTATAAGAAAAAGAAGATATTTACATTAAGCAATCTTTATAGCAAATAAATTGTATAATTTTTATATTGCATGCAGTTATCATTAACATACAAAAAAGAA
The DNA here is from genome assembly GCA_963640795.1 of bacterium. Classification (GTDB taxonomy): domain Bacteria; phylum Spirochaetota; class Spirochaetia; order Sphaerochaetales; family Sphaerochaetaceae; genus Ornithospirochaeta. The sequence continues at coordinate 2,498 of CAVIAZ010000051.1, forward strand.
AAAGAGCCTGAATCCTTACTTTTAATTCACATATAACTTCTTATAATATAATCATTAAAAACTATTCTTGACATCAAGTACATGAGATATTATTATTCAAAAAAAGAAAGGGCGTCGTTTATGGACGACTGGTCAAACAAATTGTTTATTTGTCTCGCGGATCCTGCTTGCGAGACTTTTTCTTTGCTCCTGTTCCTTGTTCATATCATACAAAGATACTTTTATCTTTAAGAGTAATTATTTTTTTAATCATGAATCCAAATAAAAGCCCCCGATTTTCACCGGAGGCAAACTCTGCTTTATATCGATTACTCGATTGTGCAGTACATGAAATACTTGTATCCGAGCGGGTTGGAGAAGAATCCCTTAACCGAGTCGTCAAGCATATAGATGTCTGTGTAGAAGTAGAGAGGAACAATACAGCCTGTGCTCATGAGGAGGTCTTCAGCTTCATGCATGAGAGCTGTTCTTGTTGTGCTGTCTGTGCACTTCTTGATGAGAGAGATAAGAACATCGTATGTCTCAGCCCATGTTCCGTCCACAACTTTCACATCGTAGCCGTACTTTGTAAGGTCAAGAGAATAAGCCTTCACGTCCTTGTTTGCACCCTTACCGAACTGGACATCGTTGTTTCCACTTGCTGTGGTCCACATATCGAGGAAGCAGATAGGATCGTTGTAGTCAGCAATCCATCCGTTTCTTGCAACAGAATAGTCACCAGCCTTTCTTGTGTTGAGGAAGGTGTTCCATTCCTGGTTCTCAAGGTTCATTGTGATACCGACAGATGCGAATGCACTCTGGAGATATTCAGCAATTGCCTTGTGGCCTGCGGATGTATTGTAAAGATATGTGAGAGTCGGGCAGTTTGTGAACATGCCTGTCTTTGCATCATAGTTATAATACTTCTTGAGTGTCTCAACTGCAGAAGCAAAGTTGCTCTCGAAAGCATCAGCAGAAACATCATAGTAGCCATAATAGCTCTTGTCTGTTCCGCCTGCTGTCTGATAGAACTGTGTTCCGTCAGCATTTGTCATACCCATAGCAACGAAGGAAGAAGCAGGAACCTGGCCGGCCTGGCCGATTTCCTCACAGATGTAATTTCTGTCGATAACAAGGCCGAGAGCATTTCTGATTTCAGCTTCAGCTACTGCCTTAGCCTTTCCTGTGAGAGTTGATGATGCAGGAAGAATTTCTTCGTTGATATTCCAGCACACATAATATGTACCAATCTGACCTGCAACAACGAACTCTGTAGGATACTTGACCTTGAGAGCAGGGATTTCCTCTGTCGGGACATCATCAATCAGCTGCCATGCGCCTGTCTCGAAGTTGGAGAGCATGTTGTTGACATCGTCAGAGAGATAGAATTTGATTTCATCCATCTTAACGCTAGCAGCATCAGGATGGTTTTCATTCTTCTTGAGTGTGATGACTGAGTTGTGTGTCCAGTCAGCAAGATAATACATACCGTTAGATACGTATGTTGAAGGATCTGTAGCCCAGCTCTCGTTAGCAACGACATCTTCTCTTACAGGGAAATATGTCGGGAATGCAAGAAGTTCATCCCAGTATGATACATAGGATGCTGTTGTGACCTCGAGTGTGCTGTCATCAAGTGCAGTCACAGCAAGGTCATCTGGATATCCTTTGACAACTTCAAACATGTAGCCGTAGTCAGCACCGAGCTCTGTTGATGCTGCTCTCTTCCATGCAAATTCGAAATCCTTTGCACTTACACTCTTGCCGTCTGACCATACGGACGGGCGGAGCTTATATGTATATGTGACGGAACCGTCAGCATTCTCGACACCCTTTACAAGTTCAGTTGCAAGGTCAGCTACAATCACGAGATTACCGTCTGCATCCTGTGACCACTTTGCAAGACCGCTGAAGAGGTGTGCAACAAGAGTTGCGCCGTCAACTGCGCTGTTGAGAGCAGGGTCGATAGTATCGGGCTCAGAAGCGATACATACAGAAATAGATGAAGGGCCTGCTGCCACTGTAGATGTAGTTTTAGCTGATGACTTTGATTCTGATGCACCTGATGCAAAAACAGAAGAAGCCATAACCATAAGAACAAGTAAGATTACCAATACTTTCTTCATATTATTTATTCTCCTTATAGGAATTGGTTTAAATTTATACTAATCTTCACGATAAAGACAAGAGAAAAACACGTAAAAAATTCAATTTCTCGTATATTTATGCATCTGTTATTCACATAACATATTCACAAGTTCAAAACCACACACATACGACTTTATTTTCTTATTGTGATTTCCCCCGTCTCATAGAGTTAAGGCTGTCCTTCTTCAGAACAGCCCACAAGAGACTACTTGACGAGATGACATGCCACAAAGTGTCCCGGACTCACCTCTTTGAACTCAGGCATACTCTCCTCGCACGCCTTTGTTGCAAAGCGGCAGCGTGTCCTGAACGGACATCCGGAAGGTGCATTCAGAGGTGACGGTATGTCACCTGAGAGGACAATACGCTGGTTTGCCCTGGCAATCTTGGGATCGGGTACGGGAACAGCAGAAAGAAGTGACTGGGAGTACGGATGGAGCGGGTGCGAGTAAATCTCACCAGCATCTGCAAGCTCAACCATCTTTCCGAGGTACATGACAGCAATCCTGTTGGAGATGTGCCTTACAACAAGAAGGTCATGTGCAATGAAAAGATACGTAAGGTTCATCTTCTCCTGGAGCTCAACAAACATGTTGATGACCTGTGCCTGGATGGAGACGTCAAGTGCCGAAACAGGTTCATCACACACAATGAACTCCGGTCTGACTGCAATTGCACGTGCAATGCCGATTCTCTGTCTCTGGCCTCCGGAGAACTCATGTGCATAGCGGGATGCATGCTCACTGTTGAGTCCAACATAGTTCATAAGTTCAAGAACCCTCTCCCTTCTCTCTTCCTGGGAAGAATACATCTTGTGTATGTCGAGAGGCTCTGCAATGATGTCGGAAACAGTCATACGGGGGTTGAGGGATGAGTACGGATCCTGGAAGACCATAGTAGCCTTTTTCCTGTACTCGTTCATCGTCTCCTTACTGACCTTCATACCGTCATAGATAATTTCCCCGGCTGTAGGTTTATAAAGATGAAGAATCGAGCGTCCTGCCGTTGTCTTACCGCAGCCGGACTCTCCTACAAGGCCGAGTGTCTCACCTTTTTTGATTGAGAACGAGATATCATCAACAGCCTTCAGGGGCTTGGTCTTGAAAAAGCCCATGTTAATATCGAAATACTGTTTGAGGTTCTTCACCTCAACCAAAGTCCTGTCTTCCATCACTGGGCCTCCTTCTTTAGCAGGGTTGCAGTACCGTCTTCGATACAGTCCTTCACATTCATCCAGCATGCTGACATATGGTCTTCATTGATCAGCATCCTCTCTGCCCTCTCGGTAAGGCATATCTTCATTGCCTTCTCGCACCTCGGAGCAAACGGGCATCCCTTCGGCATGTTCAAGAGGTCAATCGGGGTTCCCGTGATAGGCTGGAGTTTCTTACCGGCAGTATCTGCTGTCGGGATACTTCTCATGAGCCCCTTCGTGTATTCATGCTTCGGGTTGTAGAAGATTTCGTCAGCTGTACCCTGCTCACAGATTGAACCGGCATACATGACGATGACCTCATCACACATCTGGGCAACAACCCCCAGGTCATGAGTTATAAGAATGATGGCCATACCAAGCTTCTTCTGGAGGTCTTTCATGAGATCCAGAATCTGGGCCTGGATAGTAACATCCAATGCTGTAGTCGGCTCGTCGGCAATGAGGATATCGGGTTCACAGGCAAGAGCCATGGCAATCATGACACGCTGTCTCATACCACCACTGAACTCATAAGGGTATTGCTTCATACGCTTCTCGGGCTCATTGACGTTGACAAGCTTCAGCATTTCAACAGCCCTTTCCCTTGCTTCCTGCTTTGTCCTGTCTGTATGAAGAAGGATAGCTTCCATAAGCTGGTGGCCGATTGTGTATGTCGGGTTAAGACTCGTCATCGGATCCTGGAAGATGATTGAAATCTTTCCTCCCCTGATCTTTCTCATAGTCTTCTCAGGAGCCCCGACAAGTTCCTCACCGTCATATTTGATGGATGAGCCGGGTTTGATCTCACCTGTAGAAGCAAGTATCTGCATGATTGAATAGGCGGTAACACTCTTTCCGCTTCCACTCTCTCCGACTATCCCGAGGACCTTTCCGTGGTCCAGGAAGAAGGAGACACCGTTTACAGCCTTCACTTCACCGTTATCTGTATAAAAGGAGGTCTGCAGGTTTTTAACTTCAAGTAATGACATTCTCTTTTCCTCCTTAACCGTTCAATTTCGGGTCGAATGCGTCCCTCAGCCCGTCACCGAAAAGGTTGAGCGAGAGAACAATGAGAGAGATGATGACTGCAGGAATCACCAGCCTGTACGGATATGAGTACATACCGTTGAGGGCTTCAGATGCAAGAGAGCCGAGACTCGGCATAGGTGCGTTGACACCAAGACCAAGGAACGAGAGATAACTCTCCGTGAAGATGGCTGACGGAATCTGGAGTGCAGTCGAGATGATGATGACAGAGATACAGTTAGGAAGAAGATGCTTAGTGATAATCCACTTTCCCTTTGCCCCCGCAGTGCGTGCTGCCAGGACATACTCCTGCTCCCTGAGGGAGAGGATCTGACCTCTTATCTGACGAGACATGCTTACCCAATACAACAGTCCGAAGACAATGAAGAGTGATATGATATTGCTTCCAATTTTTTCAAGCACAGTACCCTCGAGAGCCGCGGAGAGCGGGTCCCTGATGACAGAAGCAAGAAGAATTATCATCAGCATATCAGGAAGTGAGTAGATTATATCGACAATACGCATGATAACAAGGTCAACTTTTCCTCCGAAGTATCCCGAGATACTTCCGATTGTAAGTCCGATGATAAGGACGATGATGGATGCAAAGAAACCAACGGCAAGCGAAATCCTCGTACCATAGACAATACGGATGAAGTAGTCACGCCCCGCAGCATCGGTGCCGAAGATATGAGGGAAAATCTTCTCTCCAGCCTCAATACGTTTAAGTTCAGTTTTTCCGTACTCAAAGGGAGCCAGGTTCTTGTATGACGAATCAACGGGCTTACCCGGTGTGATTCCAAGCTGGGACTCATATGAATAAGGCCAGAAGAGCGGAATGAAGATGCATGACAGTGTGATAATCACTATAACAACAAAGCTGACCATGGCAACCTTGTTCTTCCTGAATCTCTTGAGACCATCTTTGAAGAATGTCGATGACGGCCTCATCTGTACCATATATTCCTTCTCTTTGTCCGAAGCGGGGTCAAAAGAGCTCAAATCCTGTTGGATGCTGAAAGGTTTATGTCTGTTTAACACGTCTTTCCTCCTTAGCTGAAATCGATTCTCGGGTCGACTACCTTATAAAGGATGTCGGAAAGAAGATTCATTATGACGATGAGCGATGCAAGCATGATTGTGGTACCCATAATCAGCGGATAGTCACGGTTGATGATTGACTGGACGAACGCACGTCCGATTCCCGGAACGGCAAATATCTGCTCGACAACAAGAGAGCCGGTAACGATGTAGGCAAGCATCGGGCCGACATATGTTATGACCGGGATGAGGGCATTCTTAAGGGAGTGTCCGAAGATAATCTTAAAGGGAGATACACCCTTTGCCTTAGCCGTTCTGACATAATCCTGTCCCAGGACATCGAGCATACTCGAACGTGTGAGACGGATAATATGTGCCATAGGACTCAGGCCGAGCGTGATGACGGGAAGGATAAGCCCCTCTGCCGTCTCACCATTGGCCGGAAGCCACTTGAGGGTGACGGCAAATATAAGAAGGAGGAGAGAGCCCATGATAAATGACGGCATCGAAACGAATGCAGTCGAGATTACCATGATGATTCTGTCCCAGACAGTATTACGGTTAAGAGCCGCAACAGCACCCAGCACTACACCGACAAGTGTTGCCCAGAGCGCTGCCCTGACACCAAGTCTGAAGGATGTCTTGAGTCCGTCTGTTATGACATCTATTACCATTCTTCCCCTCTGCTTGAGAGAAGGGCCGAAGTCGAACTTCGTGATGATATCTGAAATATATGACCAATATTGCTCCATAAGCGGTTTGTCGAGTCCATATTTGGCCTCCAGTGCCGCCTGGACCGCAGGAGAAACGGCCTTTTCACTTGCGAACGGGCCGCCCGGGACGAAATGCATGACGAAGAAAGTAATCGTCATTACAATCCATACCGTGAGAATAGCCAACAGTATTCTTTTGATAATATAACCTAAAGTTTTTGGATTCATCTATCCAGCCTCAATTTGAGAATTTTTGTCGAATCCTACCAAATGTATATGATAAATTCAATAAAGTAAGAATAATTATGCATTTTTTTGCATAAATAACTCTACTTTTGTTATCATATGAACACTTTCCCTTCCTCTGTTCCCCTGTTTTTCATATACTTAACCCATGACTATAGAAAGAGCTGAATACGAGGGTGTAATAACAATACCCGCATCAAAGAGCCAGACAATCAGGGCCCTCCTCATCGCATTGATGGCAGGAGGGAAATCAACAATCAGACACCCACTCATATCGAGTGACACCGTCTCCTGTATCGGGGCACTCAAGATGTTGGGGGCAATTTGCGACGAAAAGGACGACGGCACTCTCCTTGTCGATTCAACATCTCTCAAACTGGGTAATGACCCTATAACAATAGACTGTGGCAATAGCGGGACCACCACTGCCCTCATCATCCCTCTTCTTGCCCTTTTCAATACCCCGTTTATAGTCACAGGTGATGACCAGCTCAGAAAAAGACCATTTCTTCCCTTGGTCTCCTCTCTTAAAGAGCTCGGAGCCGAAGTGGAATCAGAGGGAGGTTTTCCACCTATATATATTAAAGGTCCGTTAAAGGGCGGAGAAACTACAATTGAGTGCAGGTCAAGCCAATATCTATCGGGACTGCTTCTTGCCCTCCCGCTTGCAGAGAGAGACTCCACTGTGACCTGCTCTCTCTTATATGAGAAACCTTATGTGAGAATGACAGAGTGGTGGCTGAAGAGAGAGGGAATCAACTTCACACTCTCGGATGACCTGATGGAATCGAAAGTGAAGGGAAGACAGCATTACAAAGCAATAGACGAATATATAGAGGGAGACTTCTCATCTGCCTCATTCTTCTTCGTGCTTGCTGCCATCCACCATACATCAATAACCGTAAACGGCCTTGACAGGTATTCTACACAGGGAGACAAGAGAATTCTTGATGTCCTTTGTGATATGGGATGCACTGTCGAGTGGGATGATATGGCCGTTACTGTCACCGGACCGGAGAAAATAAAGGGGGGTGTATTTGACATCAATGACATCCCGGACGCACTTCCTGCCCTTTCGGCAATGGCATGTTTTTCATCTGAAGAGACAGTCTTCATGAATGTTGCACAGGCACGGATCAAGGAGACAGACAGGATAAGCGTGATGAGAACAGAGCTTCAAAAGCTCGGTGCTGACATAGAGGAAAGACCTGACGGCCTCATCATAAGGGGAAAGGGAGGACTCAGGGGAGGAAATGTCTCGGGGCACGCCGACCACCGGGTTATCATGGCACTCAGCATTGCCGGAACAAAGACAGAAAAAGAGACAGCAATCGATAATACAGATGCTGTCTCAGTCACATTCCCTACTTTCTATACACTTCTTAAGAGTCTCATCAGGACAGAGTAGGAAACACCCTCTCTGAAATCAACTCGAGAGCTTTCCGGGCATCCTCTTCTTCAACTCCGATAAGGAAGGTCGTATAACTTCCGCCAAAGGAGACAGAAGAAGGACGGATGTTGTTCTCCTTGAGGACAGAGAGTGCATCAGCATATTCCATCGTCTCCTCCATGCCGGATCCGACAAGCCCGACGACGGCATACCCCTTCCTGCACCCGATTTCATCCAAGCTGAACTCCTCCCTGATACGAGAGCACATCTCCTCTAAGTTTATGTTGGCAGCCTGTTTTGTCTCGAAATACCAGCTGATTGAATCACATCCGTAGAGTGTATAGCACGGCTTTATCCCATATATGTGCATGAGAGAGAGAATCTTATGTCTCATCCCGCTCTCCTTGAAGAACATCAATTTCCTGACGTAAATCTGGCTCAGGCCCTTTCTTGCAGATACACCCACCACACCCTTTCTGTCAACGCTCTTCTTTATGAGGGTTCCTTTGTCTGAAGGTGAGTTTGTGTTACGGATGTTGATAGGGATGGATTTTTCGATACATGGTGCAATGGCTTCCTCATGGAAGACAGAAGCTCCCACCTCCGAAAACTCCCTCACCTCCCTGTAGCTGAGCTCATCAATAACATGGGCATTCTTGACAACTCTCGGGTCGGAGGAATATACACCTGAGACATCTGTCCAGTTCTCGTATATATCAGCACCGACGGCACGTGCGACGATTGCACCGGTAATATCACTACCGCCACGGGAGAATGTTGTGATTTCTCCGAGAAGCGAAGTTCCGTAGAAGCCGGGAACCACATATTTCTCTCCCTTCTTTATACGGGATGAGAGCAATGTGTAGGTAATATCTTCAATTCTGTTATCGTCCCCTATGACAATCACCCCTTCCGGATCGAGGAAATTCCACCCCAGATACTTTGAAATCAGGAGGGCCGAAAGATATTCCCCCCTGCTTGCAGCATAGGCACTCCCCTTACCGCCAGTTATGTTCTTTTCAATTGTCTCCAGCTCTTTTCTGACATCACCAGCATCAAGTCCCAGTTCCTCTGCTATTGAAATATACCTTGAGGATATCTTACCAAAAGCCTCCCCCAGAGACTTACCCTCCTCAACAAGGGAAGCAGACTTATAAAGAAGATCAGTTATCTTCTCGTCATTGCTGTTCCTCTTACCGGGAGCAGAAACGACAGCTATCGTTCTTTCATCATCGCTCTTGAGGATTGCTTCCACTTTCCTTATCTGTTCTGCTGAAGCTACACTTGAGCCTCCAAATTTACATACTTTCATTTCTTTATTTCCTCCCGGAACCGGACTATTGGGCGGATTTTATCATCTATGACTTCCATTAACAAGAGATATTTAAAGTGGCAGATAGGAATAACAGAGCATTTTTCTGATTGCATTTTCTTCTGTTGGCATAAGATATAACACCGACATCATAAGAAAAACAGCAACACCGGACACCTTGAAACAT
>CAVIAZ010000052.1:0-11656 GCA_963640795.1 bacterium
GAGGATTTCAGGAAGGCAGAGACTCTTTACTGCAGTTGAACAATTTGAACCGGCCTATGCATCTGCACAGGCCGAATTTTTTGTCTCACTATAAAGATACAGATAAAAAAATCCGGCCCGAAGCTGGTCAGACCGGTGAGAAGACAAATGTTTTTTCTTATTTCCATTCGCTGAGCTTTGCCTCAACAGAACTCAGCTCATTCTCCATCTTTTCCCTGTTGAGTGTGCTTGATGCATACGGGAGACGGGAGTTGATCAAAAGCTTTGCATACTCAAGGACGCTTATTGCTTCTGTCCTGTCAGACATGCTCTCCAGCGTTGCCGCAACATAGAAGGGAGAGCCGAGAGTGTTCATGTAGCCCTCATAGTATTTATTTACCTCAGTTGCTCCACTCTTCTTTGAGACTGCTTTGTTGTAGGATTTGAGCATGGATGCAAATTCCTTCTGCCTCTTGCTCTGGCTCCAGTTTCTGTCCCACAGCTGCTCAGCAAGTTCTATGTAGTTGGTGCCGTTGGTCCTGTTTGTCATGTCCATAGTTGCAATGCACTTTCTTATGTAGGAAATGGCATAGTTGTTGTTTCCGAAGCTGATTGGAGCCCCCGGGAGGGACCTGTAGAGAACGGAAAGGACATACCAGCTGTCAGTCTCAAGGCCGAAGGACGAAAATCCCTCAAGGGCCTCCACTTCAAGGTTCTTCATTCCTCCGGCTTTCCCCAGACTGTTGAGTGCACCATGGACCTGACCGCACCTACCGACAGCAGAGCTCAGCCAATGGTATGCATTTGGTGTCTCCTCAAGGGAGAGGGAGGTATATGCATAGTAGAAGGCAGATGAGGTATCTGATGCATCGGGACTGTCCTTTGCACTGTAGTCGCCGTAACCGGCAAGGAGCTCCTCCTTACTCATTGTACCCTTCTCCTTCTCCTCATCAACCATCGTAAGCCTGGTGCGGCTGAGACGCCACAGAATCTGGGCCTTCTCGGAGTCATTCTTACTCTCCTTGAGGGCAGAGAGAAGATATTCATAATCTTTGGAGTAATCATTCTCCCTGTAGAAGATATAGTCACTCTCCTCTGCATTGAAGGCTGCAGAGAGAGAAAGCACGAAAAGCGATAAAACAAACAAAGCAAGTATTTTCTTCATATTTCCTTCCTCAAAAGTATGATGGGGCAAGTTTTCCTAGTTCTCAAGTAAAATCAGAAGAGACTTCTTCTCATCCAGTGAAAGAGAGAGACTGCTGCCTTCTATTCTCACTTCTCCATCCCCGTAAAGGAGAGAGACTTTCCTCTTCGGAAGAAGAGAGAGGCCGATTGTCACATTCCTCTTCTCCCCCTTGTTGATAATAGCAACATATGCCTTCTTATCCCTTATACGAGCTATCATGGTGGCACCTTCATCAATTGCACTTATCTCGGTAGCCGCATAGAAGAGATCTCTGTCACTGTTACGGAGTTCGCCCATCTTCCTGAAGAAGGAGAGCATATCATAATCGATATGGTCTTCTCTCCACTCCATCGGGTAGCGTGCCCCCTCATTCGAATCAATCTTACCGTCCAGGAGCACTTCGTCTCCATAATATGTGGAAGGCATTCCCGGGAGGAAATAGAGAGCCATGATGACTCCCTTGTAGATATCACGGTCAAATACCTTGCTGTTATTGTGCAGTCTCGGAGTATCGTGTGAATCAAAGAGATTCATCTGCATATACGGTGTCTGCAAAGGCACACTCAGGATAGCACTTCTGAGTGCACCTGCAAGCTCGTATCCGTTCCACGGAAGGTCAAAGAGAGGAGAGTGTCCATAGCCGGAGAGAAGGAATCTGTCTCTCTCCCCCATCCAGCTTCTGAGAGGGCGTCCTGCACCATAGTAGTTCATAGTGCCGTTCCACATATCACCCTCGAGATAGAGTGCGCTGTCATCCCAGTCCTCTCCCACAATGTAGAGATTATCCTTAACGGCCCTTAGAGATGAGTTAACACCTCTCCAAATACTGTATGTAAGCTGATCAGAGCCCCTCCGTCCGACCTCAGGCGCAACATCGAGTCTCCACCCGTCTATATTAAACGGCTCTGTCAGATATTTCTTCATCACTGAGGATGCTCCCTCATACATGATTTTCCTCAACTCAGAATCAGAGTAATTGAGCTGCGGGAGCGTCTTCACGTCCTGCCAGCAGGAAAATGTCCCGTCAGGCTTGAAGTAGTAGAATCCTCTCTCCTCACTTTGAGGGTTCTCAAGGGCCTTTTTAAGCCATACGGCAGCAAGACCCGTATGGTTTATCGAGATATCGAGTATGACCCGGATTCCGTTCTCATGCATGGTTCTGACTAGGCTTATAAGGGCCTCGTCACCTCCGAGCTTCGGGTCGACAGCGAAGAAATCAATAGTGTCGTATCTGTGGACAGACTGGGACGAGAACACCGGGTTTATATAAAGGGCATTTACACCAAGACTCCTGAAATAGGAAACCTTCTCCTCTATTCCCTTGAGGTCCCCGTTATAGAAATCACAGCAGCGGGACTCGTTCCAATCCTTAGGCTCATCTGTCCAGGCGGGAGTTGTGACAGCACCGCCGTCGAACTCATACTCCCCTTTTCTTGCCCCGAGAGAGGGATCGGCATTGTTGAACCTGTCAGGGAAAACCTGGTAGCAGGTACTCTCTGCAACCCACTCAGGCACCCTGTCCTCAACAATAAGGGAGAACCTGTCAGAGAGGGATGGCGTGTAACGGGTAATGCCGAGTCTTGAGTAGTAGTAGCTAGCCCCGTCAATGAAAAAGGCAAAGTAGTACCTGAAGAGTGTTCCGTCTGTGGTGACGGGAACAGTGGCAGAATACTTCTCCATATCATTGAAAGTCCCGTCAGAAGCCATCCCCTTATTGAAGACAAGCCCTGTCTGGCTGTCATACTTGAGTATGACGCTCTCCGGTGCAAAGGAAAATGCAACTGAAAGTTTTATCTCCTCCCCCGGAGAAGGAAAGAGCGGAGAGACGAAATCCGGCGAAAAAGACGAATAAACAACAGGTAAATCTCTAGTCATAAAAACACCCCGTCTTGAGTTTATCAGAACGGGGCTGAAAACAACACAGAAATTTGCTTATTTCTTAATCAAAGCAAAGAAATTCTGGTTCGTCTCCTCAGGGTCGTTAGTGCACTGGAGGTCCAATACAATTCCCTTGTCCTTATAGTATTTGATAAGAGGCTCTGTAGCTTCCCTGTAGACTTCAAGGCGGTGCTTGATAGCTTCCGGCTTGTCGTCATCACGCTGGATGAGCTCCTCACCTGTCTCGTCATCAATCCCCTCCACCTTAGGCGGGTTGAATATGACATGGTAGGTTCTGCCTGTGCTCTTGCACATGCGTCTTCCACTGAGTCTCTTGATAATCTCCTCCTCGCTGAGGACGAAGTTGATAACGCCGTCAAGCTCTGCCATCTCGGAGAGTGCATCTGCCTGCTTGACAGTACGCGGGAACCCGTCGAGGATGAAGCCCTTCTTGCAGTCATCTTCCTTGAGGCGGTTTCTCACCATCTCGATTGTAATCTCATCCGGAACAAGAGAACCGGAGGCAAGAATTTCCTTGACCTTCTTCCCGAGTTCAGTCTCACCCTTGATATTAGCCCTGAACAGGTCTCCCGTTGAGATATGGGGAACACCAAGATAATCCTTGGCAACTGCTGCTATTGTACCCTTACCGGCTCCCGGAGGGCCTAAAAATACTAGTTTCATTTTCTAACCTCTCTGGCTTCATTCTAGCAAAAAGCAGATATAAATTGAAAGATGTTTTCCGTGAAGACTACTCAAGGAGGATAATTTGGTTTATCTTCTTTCCTAGGAGTTTTTAATGAGCAATAAAGTTATACTTCATGCTGAAGATCTGGACGGTTTCCTCCTTGATGAGGATAAGAAGAATATAGAGACTGTACGTTCCCTCTACAGAAAGAGCCTTGATGCCTGTGCCCTTCTCGAGAAGGATTTCAATGACAGTAAGGCAAGGGATGAGCTGACACAGTCTGCACAGGAGATAGGATCCTTCCTGAAGGACGTATGCTCTGCCAACAGCCGCATCCATGTCTATTCCTTCGAAACCCCGCGTGAGCAGCACGGAGAGGCATCGAGAATCATTGCAAAACTCCGTAACCCGGAAACAGGACATGAGGAGTTCCTCTACTACATTCAGAGAGCATACGAACTGATGTTCGCACACTCCTTTGCAGACAGGAACCTCAACAACAAGAGAAGCATGATCCAGCCTACCCCTGTCACCAACCCATGCAGGAACTATGCAGTGCATAAGATTCCGAACGTCGACGAGCTCGCGCACTCCTCAGTCATGTGCGTCATGCTCCGCGGAGCACTACTTCCCAGCATGATTATCAGCAAGGAATTCCAGGATTACTCCTCAGACGACACAATCACACCCTTTGCACTCTTCAAGATCAAGAGGGATGAGAGCAAGAAGGAATACAACATGGACTATGTTCTTGACCTTGACCGCTCATTCTTCAACCTTGAGGACCTTGAGGGCAAAGACCTTATCTTCGCTGACCCGATGAATGCAACAGGAGGTTCACTTGTAACAATCGTCAAGTACCTCAAGGAAAGAGGCGTAAAGCCAAGGTCAATCAAGTTCATCAATGTAATATCTGCACTCAAGGGTGCCCTCAGGATAACAAGAGCCATCCCGGAAGCAGAAGTCTTCACCCTGTGGATGGATCCCGTCCTCAACGAGCAGGCTTATATCCTCCCGGGACTCGGAGATGCCGGAGACAGACTCAACGGAGTTGACAGGGGACCGGAGCCGAGGAACATGATTCAGCTTATTGCTGACTACGGCTCAGCCATCGTAAACCTATACCGTGACCAGGTGATTGAAATTGAAAAGACTGTTCTCGGCTAGTATCATCATCCTTCTTCTCGTCTCATGTGCTTCAGTCAGGGTTGTGAGTGACTCAAATGACACCGCAACCTCCATTTACTATGAAGTTCTCCTTGAGAGCGAGGAGAGCGTGGAAAACAGATACAACTTCATCTATTACCTCTATAGCGAAGACTCTTTAGAGAGAGTAATCACCGAAGCAGAGAAAGCCCTCTCCATCTACCCTGACTATACAAGGTTTCTGAAGATAGAGGCTCTTGCCTACAGGGAGCTCGAGAATAAGGAAGAATACTCAAAGACTCTGAAGAGGGTAATTGAAAAAGAACCCTACGACGAGGAACTCAGGGACCTCTATCTTGACTCCCTCCTTGCCCTGGAAGACAAAGAGACTGCCCTCACCTTCTCAAAGGAAACCATCATCCTCTTCCCGGAGAACGAGAAGGCCATCTCTGTGCTTGCAGAGAACAGCGCCTTCTACACCTACCTCGACACCATAAACAAAGAGAAAGAGGCAAAGGAAGCTGAGGAGAAAGCAAAGAGAGAAGCTGAAGAAGCTACAAAAGAGACAGAAGAGACAGAAGAGTCCAGAGGCGAATCAATTGCAACACCGGATGAACCTGCTCCGCCTACAGAAGCAACAGCACCAGAGAGTAAATCACCAGCTACACCCGAGAAGCCAGAGGAACAAGCTCCCCCAGCAAAGCCGGAAGAAGGGAACGAGAAGTGACACCCCACAGACCGGAGTAACTCGCTGTAATAAACTTGAGAATGCAAACCGTTATATCCTGCAGACTGAACATAACCGGACCTAACAAGCCCGGAGACTCTCGGCATCTGCACTCATGCTAGTCATTGACCTTCCAGTATCCATTCTTGTTTGCGCCGACCCTTTCAATAATTCCCTTATTCCTGAGAATTGCCAGCCCATTATTAATTGAAGTTTCTCCGACCCCAACAAGAGACATAAGTTGTGTCCTTGTAACATTTGGATTATTCCTTATCTCATTGAGGATTTTCTCTTGGTTTTTTGTCAGTCCACTAGGATTTGAAATCGCATGTTTAGCCGGTTCTTCATCATAGTCAACATGAGCGAAAGGAATTGTGACAACAATGGAGTTTTCCCTGAACTCGTAAGCCTCACGTCCATATTTGCTTACAATCAGAGGAACTCCCCTTCCCGTCTTTTCACTTATATGAAGTTGGATACCAATTTCCGAAAGTCTCTCATTGACAGGAACAGACTCACCACGGAAGAAACCTTCCATGGACTGACCTGGGGGAAGCGTACCACGGGAGAGAATCTCAAACCTGTCCGTATACATCGTAAACATAGGCTCATTACCGCTTACCCAGTCATTATGAATAAACGCATTGATTACAGCTTCTCGGAAAACTGCAGTATCAAAAAGAGGAATCTCCTTTCTCTCCATAACACGGTGCTTCTCATCAGCCAGCGGAATATTTACAGCATCGCCGTAATTGAGAATAGCTTCCAAGGAGAAAAACAGGAACTGATAGCCGAATTCCTTTACAGAGAAGAGCATGTCTGCCTTTGTCTTTCCGGCAAAGACAGCAACACGTATGGGAAAATGAGAGTCGTCCGAAAGAAGTTGGGCCATTATATTGTATCTGCCATCATCAGTAAGGAGCCCAAGATTCTTCCTGAAAGTCTCCTCATTGAGGATTATCCCTTTGGACTTGTAATAAAACAGAAGCTTCTCAAAACTCAAATCCTGATACTGAGAAGGCGTATTGACAATCGTGGGCTTACCAGAATCAAGCACTTTAAAAATCAAAGGCTCCTTCTGAGGATATTTCTTCAACTTTTCCTTGCTTGAACCTATTCTTATGTATCTCTCATTCTTGAACGCAACAGGAAGAGTTTCAGCCGCAGGTATAGAAAGAACAACAACTCTTTTTCCATCGATCTTTACACTATCAAACTTAAAGTTGATATATGGATTGCAGTTACGGGCGAGGTAATGCTTAATCGGCTCATTATTTATTTCCATGTCCTGATCGAATTCTGTTCCAACTATCTCATGGCTCTTGTCATCTACACCCCAGATTAGATAACCGTATTTCTCCCCTTCCAATGCTGCGCTACTTGATAAAGCAGATATGTACTCACCTATCTCATCAAGGTTAAACCAATTTGCCTTGAACTCAAACCATTCCTTTTCATTTTTATACTGCACCAGATTCCTGACAACATCTTCCAAACTTTTCATGGATTTTCCCTCCTCAAATATTATACAAGATCCAACTGATAAACACAAGAAATACTGAGGGATAAAGTGAGGGATAAAGTGAGGGATAAATTTCAACATTAATTCCTTTTATTACAAAATATTATATTTAAAAATAAAATTTAAGTGAGGGATAAAGTGAGGGATAAAGTGAGGGATAAAGTGAGGGATAAAGTGAGGGATAAATCTACAAAGCGGAGATTCTCCATAGCACAGGGATAATTTATCCAAAGACAAGACAAATTATCTAAAAAAACGAATCTGGAATGCAGAATAACACATCCCGGCTGATTACAATCCTCACCCTAAGACAGAAACATTGAAGTCTCCATTATCACAAGCCTGTCACACCCATCGTTGCCGTCTATCCCGGCGTATCCCTTTCCAAGAATCAGTTGACAGAAAGTCTATTATTCAGGTGGTTCAGTTCTACCCTATAATCAATATTCTTAACTCTCAAGCTCTTGAATTCATTATTATCATCTTCGGTAATTTTAGACTATCAAATACAGCAGGAATCTGTTGAGGTGAGATTCTGTATCCCGGAAGGACAGGCTCTTCTGACTCTCAGGGCTAAGCAGGCAAGTGGTCGGTGGGTTAGCGATGTTGAATCGTTACTAAAAGCAAAATTCGCAATTGCTCCAGAAGTCCTACAGATACCTCGAGAATAGCTTTTACCGAAGAAAATTATCTACACCCAGCTCCATGAGGAGTGGTAGTAAAGAAATTCTTGACAACCAGTTATTTCTGAAGTTCATTTTCTCTAAAACAGTTACCAATATGTAGGCTTATGTTCTGTTTTGTTGTAGAGAAGAGCTGGGCCATCTCATTCTGGTTAAGCCATACGGTTTCAGAATCAACCTTTACAGGAATACTTATAGCCCTGTCTTTTGTTTCAAAAATAGTAATCTCGTTGCTGTTATCCAGTTTGCCCATTGTCTGAACTCAGTGCCTTTCTGTGATTTACTCTATAACCGACTGAGATGATTATACCAAGATTATAATAATCAATTTCTCTTAAAACGCTTCTTTCTCCTTCATTTTGAACTGTTGCAAATTTTGCAACAGTTGCTTCTCTAACGAGTTCACCTTCAATAAATATGTTATTTTTATGTGCCTTGAAACCGTCGATTTGTCTCTCTGAAAAAGGGATGCCATCTGATCGAGTGACAACCACACAGTCTTAGAAGCAACCTTTACAGGAATACTTATAGTCCTGTCTTTTGTTTCAAAAATAGTAATTTTGTTATTAACGTAAACATAATATCGCAACAAAAATCGCAAAAGCAACATAAAACACCCGTAAACAGAGAAAAGCGATAAAAGATATTCTTCAATCAGGAGATGAACTTGGCAGTCTCCATCCTCACAAGCCTGTCACACTCCTCGTTGCCGTCTATACCTGCGTGTCCCTTGACCCATGACCAGGTAACTGAAAGGCGACTATTCAGGCTATCCAGTTCCACCCAATAGTCAATATTCTTGACAGGAGCCTTGCTGCTTGTCCTCCAGCCGTTTCTCTTCCAGGACTTGATCCACTCTGTTATCCCGTTCTTCACGTACTGGCTGTCAGTGAGGATTGTAACGTCATTCTCACCTTTACCGAGAGCATACTTGAGTGCGTTGATAACCGCAGTCAGCTCCATTTTGTTATTTGTCGTACTTTCATCCCCACCGGAATGCGATTCAATAATTGCACCGTCCTTAGAGACAGCAAATGCCCATCCGCCGGGTCCCGGATTACCCGAGCATCCCCCATCTGTGTAAATAGTAATCAATCCCTTACTCCTGTCTTCTTAATTATATGATATCCGAACTGTGTCCTGACCGGGCGGGAAATACTTCCCATCCCCATCCTTCTCACAGCATTCTCGAACTCCCGAACCATCTGTCCTTCCTTGAACCACCCCAGGTCCCCGCCCTTCTCCTTCGAAGGGCATGTGGAATATTGGTGTGCAAGGGAAGAGAAGTTCTCGCCTTTTCTAATACGCTCATAAAGTTTATCTGCAGTGTCCTTATCCTTGACAAGGATATGCTGTGCTCTGAATTCCATACTTCACTCCAGAATCATGGATCTGTAAGATCTCATCTCAACGTCATTATCAGTAAAACCAAGCCGTTTTAAAAGGTCATAGAGAGAATTCTGCTTTTCAAAGAGGTCAATGTCCACTTTAAAAGGAATGAGAATCTCCATTTCCAGAAAGTACCCGAGTTCCCTCACAGCCTTCTCTTCCCCGTATCTGAAGCCACTGACCTCTAAAAGTTCCACATGGATATCATCCACATTCCACTCCCATCCAGCCTTGTTCTTCCTGAAATACTTCTCGTAGCCGAGGCATTCGAAGAAAGCATAAGCATTCTCCTCTTCTTTTATATCGACAAGGACCTCATACTCCCTGTTATCCTCGCTCTTACCATCATTCGCCATCTTCTTTGCAGTGAATTCAAGTACTCCCCTGTTATTCCTGACCCTCAAAGCCTGGTGGACAGAACCGGGAAGATGGAAGTAGAGGTCGCTCTTGCTCACATCCCTTCCCTTCCCGTAAAGGGAGTCAATCTTCTCTTTGAGAGAAGCATAATCTTTAACATGTGCCTTAAGTTCAACTTCGCGCATACAAACCTCCTATTTCCAGGGGAATATCATACCCTTGAGAGTTCTCACTCCCACATTGTCCTTCTCTTCCTGTAAAAGTTCATCCCAGTTTATGTCTTTTTTCGTCTTGTCGGGATTGGCCTCAAGAAAATCATACTTCTTCATAAGGAGTTTCATCATGTCACTCTCAGATAGCATTATCCCGCTTATACCGGGAATAAGCCCCACAGTGAAGATGGAAATGATACTGTCAAAGATGATATGAATCAAAAGGAAGAGAGTCCTTCCGGGATTATCGAATGAGATAAGAAAACTCTTCTTAAGAGTCTTCACAGGTCCGTCTCCGGGAAGCATCGTCATCAGGGCAAAATAATACGGAAGTGCCATTACAAAGAGTATTGTGACCCATGTCATCACAACAGATAAGACAATGCCAAGCCCGCTGTCCATGGATGAATAGAAGGGAATGGTTATCATATAGACAAGAAAGAGAAGAAGGAGAATAAGAAAGAAGAAAAGCGAGTGCTTTATATTCCTCTTTATTCCCTTTATGTAGGGTCTCCAGACTTCACTCGAGTAGCATGAGAAATTCCTGGTAACCTCAGCCGTTCCCCCCAGTGACAGAGAGACCATGAGAAGAACAATGATAATTGAAAGATAGAAGAGAGCCATATTCTCACCAAGGAAATAAACAAGAGTTAATCCCCCCAGAAGGAATGCTATATAGATAAGATTCTGAAGGATTAGTGAGAAGAAATTATCCCACCCGTCGAAGAATGATTTTTTAATAAAGAAACCGATCATGGCTAAAAGATAACCAATTATCACAATCAAAACAATGAAGAAAAGATGTATTCATCCCCCTGATAAGCAAAAATGCATCATATTTACAAAATTAGACAGAATTAAGAATAATAATTAAAATAAAACATAATAACAACTTTGAAGGCAAAAACAGCTATTAAAACTATAAATAAATTATAAAAAATACCTAATTTTTATATAACTTTTGTATTTACAAATACTTTACAAAGTGTTAATAAATAGATACGGACTTAAATGAATATTCAGGTTGCCTTAAATGGAACTGTCCCAGACGCATAGGAGATGTCCTGTGTGCGCGTTTAACAAAAACCCCCGTTCTTGGATGTACAGACGGGGGATTTTTATTTTCAAAGAAACAAACGAAAACTGCCGGTTCCCCGGCAGTCTCTACTCTAAATAGAATATTTTGATTATCTCTCAAACCCGAGGTTGAAGCGGATAGTAAGTCCGTCAAGACCACTCTGTCCAGAACCCGAGCCCATCTCCTGCCAGAAATAAGCAGCATCGATTCTGAGAGCAAAGATATCGACGGAGGTACCGACTGTCCAGTAACCGCTGTTCATACCGAGGCGGAAATAGAATGTGTCGATAAGACCGACTTCAGTTCCAAGTCCTATATGCTTGCTAATTTTCCTGAATGAGAAGTCTCCGCTTTCCTTGTCAAAGAGGCCGATGATATCTCTCATGTCCATGGCAACCTTAACGTCGACGATATCGGATTCATACTTATATGCTCCACCAAGTGTAAGGTTCGGAGCACTCTTAATCTTGAAGTTGCTGGAAGCAGTAACATCTTTAATATTTTTAATTTCACCGACTGTAGTCGATTTGACTTCCATGTTATATCCGCCAAAGTTAATATCGGAGCAAACAAGAGCTACGCTGAACGGTCCCATCTCATAGGTTGCACCAATGTCGAAGAGAGGAGCCCAGCCACTTGCCAGGGTGACTTCCATGCTGTCAAGACTGCCACTACTGCCGTCGGAATTATTACCGCTTCCCATCGCTGCAAGAAGTTCAGTTGTACCGATTCTCTTGTTGAATGCAACAACTGAGAACTTAGCGTTAAGACCCACGGAAAGCTGTGAAGCGCCCAGATCAAGCTTATAGCC
>CAVIAZ010000053.1:0-11639 GCA_963640795.1 bacterium
CGGTAAGTGGTACAAAAAGATGAGTTACCGCTATTTAATCCACTGCCTTGAATAGATCATCCATCTTCACTTCACTCTGGACAATTGCACTGTGTATATTCTCTTTTACTCCATATGTTGTTATGAAGGTGTGAAGTAGTGCCTTCTTTGTTCCTGTG
Organism: bacterium; assembly: GCA_963640795.1. Lineage (GTDB taxonomy): Bacteria > Spirochaetota > Spirochaetia > Sphaerochaetales > Sphaerochaetaceae > Ornithospirochaeta. The sequence goes on from CAVIAZ010000053.1 coordinate 159, forward strand.
ACTTTTTTAAATAATGAAGCTCTCTCTCTTAAATGCTCTTCATATTGGTTTGTTATCTCGTATTTATCATTGGCATATTTGATTTCACATAAATTAATTGCATCGTCTTTACGGTCAATCAAGAGGTCTATCTGTCCGCCCCTCCATTTAGTTCCGTCTCCATCAACAAAAGATTTTGAGAACCATGAATATGTATTGCTCAGCACTCCTGAGATCCCCAGTTTTGCCTTTATTTCCTTGATATGATGGAGACAAACCTGCTCAAAAGCATAGCCACTCCAGGCATTCTTCTCATTTGTAAATGAAATATTGGACCAGAAATTAGCATCCTGGCTGTTTCCCTTCTGGACAAAGTTCAGATAGAAGAGGACGAACAAATCTGAAAGTTGATATATGCAATCACGTTCCTTCTTTCCAATAGCAGAGTACTTCCTGATAAAATCACACAGGCTGAGATTGTTGAGTATATCAGTCAGAGTGCCACCATCTTTTATTTTCGTGGCCTTTATTATCTCTTCTTTTGTGAGCCCCTTCGTTTTTACTGCTAAAGCTTCAATAACCTTTCTGTAAGAACTGGAATCTTTGAAAAGGGAGCTGAAGAGAAATTCATATTCTGTCTTCAATATTGCATTCTCTTTGAAAAACAACTTGTCGATATTCTTTGTAAGGGGAAGATCCCCGTCGATCATATCAAGATAATAGGGGATGCCGCCGAGTATCATATATAATTCCAGAATCTGATGGCGGTTCATTTCAATATGTTTAATCTTCTTCAGGAATTCCTCAGTCTCGGCGAGAGTAAAGGGGGCAAGGTAAATTGAACATGTTACTCTTCCGTAAAGGCCACCCTTATCACCTATGAGCTTATTGACCATCCATGTCGTAGCAGAGCCACAGACATAGAGCTTGAGAAGGGTGTCATTCGACGGCCACATATTCCAGAAATAGGAAAAAGCTGAGATGAAACTGCTCTTGGCAGAATCCATCCACGGAAGTTCATCCAGAAATACAACGACCTTCTTTTTCTTCAGCGAAAGAAGATACTTTCTCAACTCATCAAAGGCAGAGAACCAGTCACATAAGACAGGAATTTCATGCCCGGCCTTCTCTGAAAGAGCCCGTCTGAATTGAATGAGCTGCTGGTCTTTCTGCGTCTCGTATAGTCCTGTAAACCAGAAATCAAAGTCCTCATCAAACATTTGTTTTACAAGATATGTTTTGCCCACACGTCTTCTGCCGTATATGGCAACAAGTTCCGATTTCTCGGAATCGTAACATGCTCTGATCTCTTTTGATTCATATAATCTGCCTACAAAATTCCTGTTCATGTATATGAAGATACCAGCAGAAAAGCAAAAACACAAGGATTGTATAGCGGTAAGTGGTACAAAAAGATGAGTTACCGCTATGTAATCGGTTGTATATGGTGGAAAGGAAGGTCCTTTTTCTTCTGTTTGTGGCTGTTTTCGGGTTCTTCTTTAATGGGCACAAAGAAAGGGAGAAAAAACAAGACGCACTGGCGAAGAAGTGCCCTCAGGAATGATTTCAGGAAAGCAGTTGTCCTGACTACGGACAATGTGAAGGTGTACGGCATAGTTGATATGGCCACATTCATAAGAAAGATGGGCTGGATACCTTTGCTTAAGATGACAATTTGGAATTCTTGTTGATTCAATTGGCTGTTTGCTCACAATTTTGAGAGAGTTGATATTGATTACCTCCATTCATCTTTCTAATATTTAGCATTGAGTTAAGCGAGGATTGGAAAATGAGAAAACAATTGTTGTTTATTCTGTTTGTAGTTGTTCTCTGTCTCTTTGTCTCATGTGCCACAGAGAATGGAGTTTTAAGTGAGAATGCAGGAAAGCCTGTTGCCGCACTCTTTGCAAAGGAAGACGCTCAAGCCTACGTGGAGTGGGATGGGGACCGGGATTATCTTGATACTCTGTGGGTTTATTACACAGACGGGACATTCGACCAATATGTTGAGGAAGATGATAAGGTGCTTCTTTTCAGTACAGGGACATACAGTCTCTCTGATGGGGACTTTGTCTATGAAGAGGGCGAAGACGACTTTGGTGATATCACAATCGTGAGGGAGATGAAGTACAGGGAGGGCAAACTCTCCTCTTACTCTTCCGAGCACACCTACGACCTGGGGTCATTAGGCTTTGTACAGCTCTATGCTTTACGGGATGAATCAAAAACTGTGGAAGCTGTGTTCTACGGCGTTGAGAAGCAGCTATTTATCGAGAGGGACGGAGACAGGGAGTACCTTGACACCATCTGGATCTACTACTCAGATATGACCTTCGAGCAATATGCTGCTGTGGATGATGAAATGATTCTCTTCAGTCTGGGGACATACTCATTTGTAGATGGTGGTGACTTCATCTTTAGTGATGACGATGGCGTTTCTGATGATATCCAGATCAACCGCACGATGAAATATTCAGCAGAGAATGGACTTGCTGCGTATTCCTCGTCACATATCTATGACATAAATTCTCTCGGCTTTGTCCAGATTACCTGTCATAAGGACTGAAATTCTCTTATTCCCTGGCGGGGCTGATTGCCGAGTAATGTTTGTTTTCAAACCATGGCTTTTTAGGGTATTCTTGTAACTGAGGATCATCAAGTGCAGGAACTTACAATAAAGAGGCTGGAGGATATTCTCCGTAATGACAGTGGCATAACAATACTCAGGAGCAGGTCGGCCCCTTTTGTTTTGACATTCTTCTACAACACATTCTATCTCGAGAGTATCTCATCCCTTCCGTATGATGAATTTGCATTGAGACTTGAAAACTTCCTCTCCCTCAACGAGGATAATGAAGCGGAGCTTGAGGAAGATATCCTCTCGGAGTCACAGGATGACACTCTTTTCTCCGATAAGAATATCTCTGACAGGGTCCGTACATATATTGAGAGCTGGCTGGGAGAGAAGAAAAGATATATCAGGCGTTACCGCAACAGCGAGAAGACTGATGTGATTGAACTTGACAGTGCAGTCTCGAGGCTCATGCCCTTTGTTGCAAGAATTCTCAACAGCGATACTATCGCAACCGAAAGCTCCTTCAATTATATCCTCTCGCAGCTCAAGAGCCTTGCCGACAATATGAACGGGGACCCGAAGAAGAGGATAGCAGAACTCGAGAGGGAGATAAAAGAGAAGCAGAGTGAAATAGACGAGATAAAGAAAACCAATACAGTCAAAACCTTCGACAGGCGTAAGACAATTGAGTATTTGAGGGACCTTGAGAACAGGGGAAGGGAAATACTGTCTGACTTTGCACAGGTTGAAGACAACTTTAGAGATATCATGAACAAGATTGCCGAGAAGCAGGCTGAAGGTGATTCAACACGGCGTAAAATCCTCGGCTACACACTCACTCTCCATAAGGAGCTCTATGCTTCTCCCCAGGGCCAGTCATTCGATGCATTCTGGGCTTACATGATGAGATACAGCGATGACAGAATCACCGAGCTATGCGAGGAGATAGAGTCAATGCTGAAGAAGAATGATATTGAGTATGATGACTCCTTCCTCCTCTCTCTCAGAAAGACATTCTATGCAGCGGGAAAGAGGATTGTCGACAAAAACTCAATTCTTGCCGAGAGAATGAGCAGGGTGATGGCCCAGAAGACAAGAAGCGAGAGAAAGGGCTTTGAGGACCTTGTTTCTGCAATCAGGCAGGAGAGTGCTGTATTGAAGAACAACGAAAAGGCCCAGGCTCAGATTGAGATGGCCGTCAGCGGGAACCCGGACCTGCTCTTTCCTCTTTCAAGGTCACTCAAGTTCGAGAAGGAAGAGAATATCACACCGACTATCCTCTTTGAAGACGGGAACGACAAGAGCGCCGTTCTATCCCTCAAGAGCGAGTTCTATGTGGACGAAAAGACTCTTGAAGATAATATAAAGCGCTTCTTTGAAGAGAGCGGAAAGGAGAGTTTCACGCTTTTTGAGCTTGTCTCCCGCTTCCCGGTTACGGGGGGACTTGAGGAGATAGTCACATATATAACCATTGCCAGGAAGAGGGATATGAATGCTGTCAATCCAGAGATTGAGGAGGAGATTCTCTATTCATGGAACGGAAAGGATTACTCAGTGAGATTACCGGAGGTCAGATTTTATGCCGAGTGAAAAAACATGGAGCGCAGTTGCTATAAAGCTCTTAAAGGGGCCTTTGTATAAAAAGAAGGAAAAGAAAGAGGTCTGGGATACTCTCCTTACATATAAGGCATCACTCGACGAGTATTTCGCCGTCCTGGGACTCAGGGTCTTTCTTGAGACTATCGACGGCTATGCCTTTCTGGAGGAAATAGGTGAAAGTCTCGAGAGGGGAATGGAAGAAGAAGAGACAGAGGGCGAAACAGTAGTGGGAACAAAACTTCCCCACCTTGTCAAAAAGACTCCGCTTTCCTATTCACAGAGCATGCTCTGTGTCCTCTTGAGGTATGAGATTGAGAAGTATGAGACGAGCCAGTCGGAGTCCGACTCAGCCATAATGCGTAAAAGCGAGATAGCCGGCCTATACCGCAGCTTTACAAAAGACAAGGCTGATGAAGTGAAGCAGATGAAGACACTCGATTCTACACTCCGTACTTTCTGCCGTCTTACTTTTCTCTTTGCATCTCCTGATGCCCTTTCAGAGAGTGAGATAAACGACGATGCCGAGTTCGAGCTCAGCCCGATTTTAAAGGCAAAGATTGACACAGCCTTCATGAAGGAACTTCTTTCCAAAATGAAGGGAGAGAGCAGAAGTAGTGATGATGGTGACATGTTCAGGGAGGATGGCGAGATATGAGAGATCTTTTTTCAGACAATAACTCAGGCTACAGGCTGAAAACTCTCCAGATATACAATTGGGGTGTCTTCGATAAAAAAGCAGTCACTTTCTCCTTTGATGACAAGTCGACTATCCTGACGGGGCTCAACGGCTCGGGTAAGACAACAACAGTCGACGCCATCCTCACACTCTTGATCCCACCAAACAAACGCTTCTATAACCTTTCATCCGAAAGTGGCAGGAAGAGGGAGAGAGACGAGAAGAATTACGTCCTCGGGGCATACGGAGTCAGGGCCGACAGTGACGGTGAGGGCGTGGGTAAGTACCTCAGAAAGAAGAATGAGGTCATTTCGATTCTCAACGGAATATTCCACGAGGAGACAAGTGACAGATACCTCTCTCTCCTCCAGGTGAGATACTTCTCAGCAGAGGAATTGAAGTGTCTCAAAATCATCACAGAGAAGGAACTCCGGATTGAAGATATAACCCTGATTCTTGCTGACAGCAATACACGCATAGAACAGAATGCGAGGTGGGTTAATGTCCTGAAGGAGAAAGCCGGATCAAGGCTCTTCGATTCCTTTGTACAATACCAGAACTTCTTTATGGATAAGTTCGGTTTCAGAAGTGATAATGCCCTGAAACTCTTTTCCCAGACTGTCGGTCTCAAGGTCCTGGGTGACATAACATCATTCATAAGAATGTATATGCTTGAGGACAAGAGCCCCCTGGAGGAGTTTGAACAGGTCAACAGTGACTTTGCCCATGTCACATCCCTTGAGACTGAGATAAGAAAGATATCGAAGGAGATAGAGTTCCTCTCGAAGGTTGTAAAGAGTGGAGAAGAGTACAATATAGTACTCTCCGAAAAGAACAGTATCACCAGTGAGTTTGAGGGGCTTGAGTGCTGGTTTATCCTCCATGCCCTCCGTCTCTCAGAAGAGGAGATAACCCGCAAAAAAGAAGAGATAGAGGCTATTGAGAAGAAAATCGAAGCCAACAGCAGGGAGGAAGAGGCTAATGACAAGCTTATCTTCTCCCTTCAGAGTGATGACAGGGCCAGAATTATAAAGGAGCTTACAGCAGAGCTTGAGGCAGCCGAAAAAGAAGAGAACCTGAAGAGGCAGAAAGAGGGTGAGTATAACTCGATTGTAAAAGAACTCAAAAAGCTCGGTGTCTCATTAAGGACTGTAGAGAGCAGAGAGGACTATGTCCACAACCTCAATAGAAGAGTACAGGCGGAGAGCGAAGTAAAAGCCGACAGGGCAGAAATTGAGGAAAGCAAAGACAATCTCATAAAAGAGACAGATGCTCTCGAAAGAGATATAAAGAGTATCAAGAAAGAGATAGAAAGCCTCGAAAAGAGAGATAACAATATCCCGTCAGCATTGGTTGCCCTTAGGGAGAAGATATCGTCAGAGCTGGGTATTGCTGTGGGAAAGCTTCCTTTCCTCGGAGAAGAAATAAGAGTCAGGGACACAGAAGAAGAGTGGGGTAAGGCCGTTGAAGCTCTCCTGAGGGATGATGCTCTTCTTCTCATAGCTTCCCCGGAGGACGAGAAAGCACTTACTGGATATCTGGAGGAGAACAGTCTCAACGAGAAGATAGGCTTTATAAAGAGAGAGGAGATTCTTCTGAGAAACACATCCTCAGATCTCCTTGAGAAGATAGAAATCAAGGAGAAGGATAATCCATACTTCGCCTGGATTGGTGACTATCTCGCATCAAGGTTCCCTCATACTTTCACGGAAGACAGTATCACCTACGATAAGAGTGAATATGCTGTTTTGAAGTCGGGTGTGGTTAAAAACAGAGAGAGAGTTACAAAGGACGACAGGATAGATCCGTTTACCAGGAAAGCTCCGAGCTATCTCGGATGGTCGAACAAAGAGAGACTTGAGGAACTTAACGGTAATCTCTACTCAATGAACGATGAACTTGAGTCCTTCCATATAAAGATGGAGATACTCAGGAGAAACCTCTCTGAGAGAGAACTGGCTTTGAAGAAGCTTGATGATCTTTCGCGCTTTTGTTCCTACGACGAAATTGACAGACCATCTGCAGTAATAAAATTGAACGAAAAGAAGAAGGCAAAGGATGACTTTACGGCCTCCAATCCCGATATGGAGGAGCTTGAGAAGAGACTAGTAGAGGCGGAGGGGAAAAAGAGAAGACTTAAGGTTGAATACGGAGTGCTCTCCCAGGAGAAGGGCGAGAAGAGAGTCGAGCTTGAGGCCCTGGAAGAGACCAGGGGTAAGTTTGAAAAGAATGCGGAGATGAAGGAGAAAAGCGAGGAAATTGCATCCTTTGTGGCATTGAACGGCGAAGAGCTTAAGTATGACAGCCTTGCTTCCCTGATGATTCTCTACTCGAGACTGAAGGCGAGGATTCAGGAGCAGCTTGAGAGGAAGACCCGGGAGTGTACAGACCTGGAGCACAAGACTGAAAGCAATATGGCATCCTTTTTAAATCCTCCGAGAAATGCAATTGAGAGTGACATAGACTGGAGCGGGGAGTTCAGCTATCTCATACCCGAGGTCCAATACTATGAGGACTTCAAGGAACTTTACTTTAGAAAGAAGGATGAAGATATGACATCCCTTCACGATGACTTCAACCTCTTTTTGGAGAAGACGCTATCCAATGTAATTGTAAAGCTTGCCGAGGCGCTCAACAGCTGGGAGCGGGAGATAGCAGAGGCTGTAAGGATTCTTAACAGGAATCTTGTCCGTATTCCTTTCAACAGAGAGTTGAGGTCCCACCTCAGACTCGAGGCAAAAAGAGCGGGAGACAGGGACTATCAGACATTCAGGGGAATGCTGCTATCTGCCATCCCCGATAAGTTTGATCTCGTCAAGAGTGATGCGGAGGGAAGAAAGGCAATATACGGGAATATAAAGAAGTTCCTCGATAAGTACAACAATGACGAGAAGCTGAAACACAAGGTACTCGATATAAGAAACAACTACCGCTTTGTAGTCTATGAGGACAACAGTGACGGCAATATATCAACCTATTCAGATACCGCAGCTCTCTCGGGAGGAGAGAAGGCAAAGCTTACATACACCATCCTTGCTGCCGCGCTTTGCTACCAATACAATCTCGACAACGAAGATGAGAAGAGAAAGGGGCCTTTCAGGTTCGTTATCCTTGATGAGGCATTCTCAAAAAGTGACGCCAACAACAGTATATATGCCCTTGAACTCTTCAAGGAGCTTGATCTGCAGCTTATGGTCGTAACCCCGCGTAACGGAATAAATCTTGTTGAGGGCTATATTAATTCCCTTCATCTGATTGAGAAGAACGAAAACACGAATGCTTCAAGTGTAAGCAGTATGACGATAGAGGAGTACAAGAATTCATAATGGCGGGGATTGTTGATGATATAAGACGAAGCGCAAGCAATAAGTATAAGGAGTTTCTCCGCTCTGTAGCATCGTTATATCTGCTGTCAGTCCCCCAGCAATTCTTCCCATGGAGCTACAAGGGGTCAAAGGGTAAGAAAACAGATTCTTATGATACGACACGTTCCCTCTACTCCGAGCTCTATGCTTCCTCGAAGGAGAAGATATCAAAGGGTTATATACTTATCACAGAGAAGGTGAATACACGCTCCTACGGGGAACAGACGGTAGTAAAGGAGATTGTGATATCAAATGAGGAAGACTATCTCTGGTTTATAGGAAAGGAGAAAGAATACAAAGAGTTTCTTTCGGCCATCGGAGAGCTCAAGGCATGCTTTATCTCGCATTCCTTCGACCTCAAAGAGCTAAATGAATGGGTGAAGCAGAACCTGGACTTTCTCCAGGAGAAGAAGGAAGACGGGTATTACGGCTCTCTTTTCTCAGTCCTTATCTGGCTCATGGAGAACAGATTCTCCAATCTCTACATAAGGGAAATACCACTTCCCGTACACACCAAATTCATCGAAGAGAATGAGGGAGTAATACTTTCTCTTTACCGTGCCGTCACAAATGATGAGAAGATTCTCTCTTTTGAAGATACCTTCGGCCTCAAGAAGAAGGAGAACCTTATAAGGTACAGGATGAATAACTCAAAAGAGGAGACAGGCCTCAGAATTTCAGATTTCCGGAGAATCAATTCATTTGAGGATATGAAGAGCATAAGGCGTGTCTATGTAGTTGAGAACGAAATTGTCTACCTAACGTTCCCGCTTCCCGCGGACGCAATGTGCATATTCGGAGGTGGCTTTGCTTCGTCCTCTCTCTCCAAAGCCGATTGGCTTAACGAGAAGGAACTCTACTACTTCGGCGACGAGGATGAACACGGCTTTGAGATTCTCGGAGTTTTCCGTTCAATCTTCCCGCATGTGAAGTCTTTCCTCATGGATGAGGAGACCTACAGGGACCATATAGAATATGCAGTGAAGGGGAGGAGTGCCACTTCGCTTTATGATGGCTATCTCACTCCCTCCGAACTTGAGGTGTTGAATACTCTCAGACGTAATCCCGAAAAGGGAAGACTTGAACAGGAGAGAATCAGCGTTGGGTATATCAAGGAACACCTTAAGAATCAAAAATAAATCATATTATATAAATCCGAATCCGGAACAGAATATTTGTTTAAAGAATGTATATACAGCTTATTCCTTGTCAGACCTGGGGCTGAGTGAATACTCCTCGATAATTCTATCCGCTACCTTATCTGGTGAGTCGCCGTTCATCTCGAAGACGCTGACACATCCAAGTTTCTTAGATACATTCTTATAAAAAGTTATGTCCTTCTTAATTTTGCTCATGTAATGCTTCTTATTTTTCTGTGTATACTCATCGTCTTTATAGGGAACATCATTTTCGTCTGTGAATATGAGACGGTTAAATATGTTCTCAGGTGTATCTCTGAGTTCAATTGAGATTACATCAGGAGAATAAAGCTTTTGCTTGAAAATCCTTGTGTAATATATCGGACACAAGGAAAAGGCCATGTCCTCGTTCCTGTCAAGTATGTCACAGATAATCCTACCTCTTGTCTTGTCTCTTTCGTAAGGGAAGTGCATTGATACGAATTGGGTTATCGTAATACCAAGGCGGGCCTTCAGCTCCGCATCAAGATCGTAGAACTTGTATCCGAGCTTTTCTGCTAGTAACTTAGCAGTTGTTGTTTTCCCGACACAGCTCACTCCGAATAATACAATCTTCATTTTTTTTCTCTCCTTTTTTATTCCTCCGGGTGATGGTACTGCCCGTGTTTACCTGTCTTTTTATCATATTCTATAGCAGCTTTCGGGCAATGATGAAGACATCTGAGACACATGATGCATTCTTTTTTTATCCAAACTGGTCTCCTGTTCTCCATCTTGATTGCACATGCGGGGCATCTTCTTGCGCATAGAGAGCAACCTATGCAATCGCTGTTGACACTAAGGTGAGTCGTCCGGCGCATCCTCTTGTAGAAGATATCGGAAAGGTACCTTAAAGCATAGGGGACGGCCCTATGCATCATGTTTCCTCTCTTTCTCTCCTTTATGTTTTCTAAAATTCTCTCAATCTCATTATCTGAAGAAGATAGAGTTTTCTTTACCTTGTCCTCATCGCTTAGATCGAAAATCGGTGTCCAGGTGTCAGGCATCCGGACGCTGTATAGTGCACTTACACTGATTCCCTTCTTTTTGAGGATCTTTCTTGCATCAGAACCAACTGTTCCCGGTGTTGTACCATAAGTTGCAACAACAAAAGAATAGGTATCGGGAGATACGGTAAGTGTCATCTTTTCAAGGTATTCTCTTACGTTGATTGGTAACTCCCAGGAATAGGTCGGAGTGACAAAGCCGAAGACCTCGCCGTCCTTGAGCGTGATATCGAAATGGAAGGTTTCAATTGAGTGGGCTTCCTCCCCGAGAGCGGAGGCAATACGGGAGGCAACGCACTTGCTGTTTCCTGTTGCAGAAAAGTATAAAATCATCGTCTATACGATAGTTCCCTCCTCCTCTTTTGTAAAGACAAGGGAATACAGATTGTACGGTACACCACCATAGAAGACAGAACATGAGTATGTAATAATTATTTAGTTGGGAAGATAACAAACATGATGTAACAGCAAAATAAACTCAAAATGATGATTGCTGATAGCTCTCGACTCTACATCTCTAACAACAATTTTCTTGTAGAGCCTGCCGTGAAGAATGTATTACCTGTTTGACAATAGGAATTTCCAGTTCCTCCAGCTTGGCAATCCTTTCTTTTCTCATGGGGAAATCAAGAACAAGATAGCTGATGGCGTTTTCGTTCACAATCCCTCTCAATTGAGAGAAATCGGCATCCTTGTCATCAACTATGCAGATATTTCCTCTTTTGCTGTAGAGATAATCAAGCGCAGCCTTGATTGCCTTGATTTGCCAGGCTTCTGGGTGCTGAGGTGATATCCTGTCTATCCCGGCTTTTGTCATTATCAACCGTCTGGACAGGGATGTTGCCGACCTCGTAATGACGAGAACCTTCTCATTCTTTTCTACGAGGTCCAGTATCATCATGGCGGTAGTTGTTCTTGTTTTGGATTCTGGAAGATGTTCTTCTTTGTTACTTCCGATTAATTCATCAATCATATCATTCTCCATATGAGTCAATCCTAGCCAGGATGTGTACAGAAAACTGTACAGATTTAATCTTTATGTTCAGATTTTATTTGCTTGACAAGGTACAGGGGGGGGGTATCCTAAGAAGAGATTTGGGAG
>CAVIAZ010000054.1:0-11316 GCA_963640795.1 bacterium
GCTACAGTAAAGAATTATAATGCATATGAAAGTCCGAATGTAAACTGGAAATCAGCAGAATCAACATTGCTGTTATTTATATTCCTGACTAACAGACAGTCTGCAATGCCATAGACAGAGAGTGATTCAAAGATATTATACTCTCCTGTTATGGAGAGGATGAGTGACTTTTCCACCGGGTGAGTCATCTTGACAGTATCTGTCGTGCTGTCATAATCATCTCCATTGAACGGATTGAATGTAGTTGGAGTTTTTATATCTGGGGCATTCACATATTCGTGAGTGTAGTTACCCCAGTTGCTTTCAGCATCCATTGAACCATGAAGCATGAACATTGCCTCGAATCCGACACGGAACTTTCCGGGAAGTGAATAATTCAACTTACCATCGAACACGATTGCATCACTACCATATGTGTAAGTAATGAACTTGCGCTGTGTAGTTATTGCGGCTCCCGATACTATTCTCAAAATCGCGTCATAACCGTACCCGGATCTATTGTCAGCATCTTCGTAAAGCCCGCGGATATACAAAAAAGGATCCGTATAGGCGAACTCAAAAGAGCCGTATAGAACACCCTTTCCTGCTGCCAGAGCACCTTTGACACCGGCAAGATATCCCAAGGCGGAGGGGTTCTCTCTTCCTTCCCCTGCTGCAGACATTTCATCTATAGCAAGCTGACCATATATATTGAGTCCGCTGAAAGGCGTGTAATCTGCTTCAAAGACCATGAGAGAGTTGCCATTTTTAGCTACAAATTCATCATGCAAAAACCCGAAAGGATTTATATGCACGAGAGAGAACGGATAGTCCTTTGTCGACCAGTACATGCATGCTTCGTTGACAGTAAAACCGACCTTATCATCAAAGAGAGAGAATTCCAGCCGGTGAGTAATCAGGCATTTGTAATCCGGCAGCCCGTACTTGTCATCCACTTTTTCATACCCCACCCCCGGATAGAAAGCATAGAGAAGAGAGTATTTGAATATGTCATGAAATGTATTGAACCTGATCAGCGTCTCTTTCGGGAAAGAGGAAGAGAGCATCAGATTTCCCGTCTCTCCATTACCCCAGCTGAGTCTGTCACGCCCGATTATGAGGTTCCAGCTGTCTCCCCCTACACTTCCGAGAGCCTTATAAGGGTAGGTCCAGTCGCAGTCAGATTCCAGTGTACCGTCATTGGAAAAGAGGTATGCATTAACGTACGGGATGTTTATATTGAACAAATTCTTATACAGGAGATTATCCTTGCTGTCATTCTTTACATTCAGCCCGTAACTGTGACCGAAAGTTATCTCAAAGTATCCATAGAAACTATCAGACGGCCAGGATTCAAATACAAGTTCGGCAAAAGGCCTACGGGAAGTAAAGCCATGGAACCAGTCACTTTCGTCCACAAAATTCTTCGTGTCTGTATGAAGATATCCTTCAAGAGAGGCAATTGCCGAGAAATCAAGGGCAAGACCGTTGTACTCAAGAAGGGGATCACTCACAATAAGACTTCTGACATAATCATAGTATTCTCTGGCAGAATCAGAAAGAGATGAGCGGTCGATACAATCCAGCATGAGTGTCATCTCCTTCTCGCTCCATGGTCCAGAGGACGAGGGAAGACTTCTCCCTGCCAGAATATACAATGTCTCCATAGCCTTGTATTCCGGGCCGTCAACGGAAATTATCCTCTGCCCGTTACTATACGCAAAGAGGTGTCCAATTAAAACCAGACACAACAAAACCAGCACTATTCTTCTTTTCATTAATTCTTTCCCCTCACACCCCGCAAAATCGGGCTTTCATATTCTATTGTGGTTCATCCCATTTCTCCACAAGAGTAAAGAAGTCCGTCTTCTGGAGATTGACCTGTTTTTTCTTTATCTCGTTAACAAGACAGTCCTTGTCAACATAAGGCTTCCATTTGGCAACAAGATTTTTGCCTGCTATTCGCTTGATGGAAAGTGCCTTTGTATAGAAGCGGTTCATTCCCGTACATTCTGACCTGTCCTCTATGACAGATACCCTGTTCGGGAACTGGATGGCCAGAGCAGAGGTCATCTTGATACTGTAGCCGAAAAGCCAGGAGCGTGTCCCGAGGTCTATACTCTGGTAGTATTCACTCATGATCTCTGTATCATATCCTCTGAGGCGCTGGAAGAGAGCCCTGTCGTAGAGCCCGCTCTGGAGCACAGGATAGAGTGTCTTCTCATCATCCGGGTTATCGAGATCGGGAAGGAAAGCCTGGGGATCAACATCCCTGCCCCTCAAAAATGGAGCACGGAGGGTAGGCATGACTTCTGCATCCCCACTGAGCATCACCGGACAGATTACGACAGGGTGGTCCTTTCCTGCCATTATGGCAAGAAGTCTGCTGCCGTCAAATGCTATAAGTTCCATGTCGCTCCGGACGATAAGGAAATAATCCGTAAAACATTCATTGGCCATGGCATTGATGTATTCTCCCGTAGAGGTGTCGTTGGAGAATATAACGAATGTAACCTCCGGATATTTTGACTGTATGTCATATTGCTCCATCTTGTACTCTGTTGTAAGTACATGGAGGGAGAGATTCATATTCTTCAAGTACCAGCCCAGAGACTTCTCAAGCTCCTCCTGCGTGCCGAAATCGAGAATGCCCACAGCAAACTGTTTCTGCTTGTATAACGATGAGATGCGGAAACCCAAATCCTGCTTTCTGAAGACCATTCTGTAGCTGCTCATACCTTTGCTGTATCCTCCGGACGGAAAACCACCTTGTGGCTCTCTCCTATCATAGCATTAATATCACTTGAAGGGTGACCTTTTATCAGGAGAATTTCCGATGAGTTGAATCCCGATATCGCCTTCATGAATGTCTTACCGTCCCCGGTCTGCACATCCACAACGTCCCCTTCCCTGAAGACTCCCTTCACATCAATTATTCCTGATGGAAGAAGTGACTTATGTCCACATAGCGCCTTCTGAGCCCCATCATCGACAACGATTGTCCCCTCGGAAGGTGTGTTGATTATCCACCTCTCCCTCTGAGACATTCTCTTAGAAGGAAGAATGTAGGTCCCTTTTTCCTCTCCTCCCATTATCTTCAGGAGAATATCCTTCTCATAACCGGAGGCAATGACTGTACCGCATCCCCCTTTCTGGGCGATGACAGCCGCCAGCAGTTTAGTCTTCATGCCCCCTGTTGAGAATGTGGACCCCTTACCATTGGCCCATGACATGACAGAGGAGTCAATTTCACTGAGTTCGCTGATCATTTCAGCTTCCGGATTGGTTTTCGGGTTATCTGTATAAAGTCCGTCTATGTCTGTAAGAAGGACAAGGAGATCTGCATCTATCTTTGATGCGACAAGTGCACTCATCCTGTCGTTGTCTCCAAAGACATTACCAATCTCTGCTGTTGATACTACGTCATTTTCATTGAAAACCGGTATGACGCCCAGATCAAGAAGGGTCATGACAGCAGTACGGAGATTATTGTAACTCTTTCGGTTGTTCAATACAGAGCGCGTGATGAGAAGTTGCGAGCACAAAAGATCATGCTTTTTGAACTCCTTCTGGTAAGCATCCATCAATACAGGCTGCCCGATAGCCGCACATGCCTGTCTGAGGGCTATATACTTCACTGCACTTTCATGGTGCAACGCCTTAGCTCCGAGGCCTACGGCTCCGGAGGAGACAAGTAGAACCTGGATACCCTGCTTTCTCAGTAGTGATATCTGGTCAACAAGCTCCCTGATTCTCGCTTTGTCTATTCCACTCTTATCGGAAAGAAGGTTCGTACCGACCTTCACCACTATGCGTCTTACAGCTGAAAAATCCCTCATATCTCCAATTCCCTGAAATGGAAGCTCCTCGTACTCTCTTTTCCCGAGTATTCCCCGACAGTCTCACCGTGTCCCCTGAGCACCCACTTGGTTGTCATGAGCCCGTCCAGGCCAACCGGTCCGCGGGCATGGAGACGGGAGGTGGAAATCCCGACTTCGGAGCCAAGACCGAATCTGTAACCATCGGCGAATCGTGTCGAGCAGTTTACAAAGACATCTGCAGAGTCAACATTCCTGATAAACTTGTCTGCTTCCCCACTGCTTTCCGTGATGATTGCATCCGTATGTCCGGATGAATGCTTTCTTATATGCTCTATCGCCTCATCAGTGGAACCGACAGTCTTTATTGCACACTCCAAGGCAAGATATTCCCTGTCCCAGTCTTCATCCACAGCAGGAATACCGTTTCTGAAATACTCAAGTATTGTACCCTCAGCATGGACGAGAACACCTTTTTCATCAAAAGACTTGGCAAGGGACGGAAGAAGTGCCGAAGCGATATCTTTCTCGACAAGAATTGTCTCTGTTGCATTGCATGCTGCCGGGTATTGCGTCTTGGCATCAACAAGGATATTGACTGCCTTCTTTATATCTGCAGTCTTTTCAACGTATGTTATGCATAGTCCTTCGGAGTGCCCGAGGACGGGAATGTGTGTATTCTCCATTACGAAGCGGACGAAGCTGTTGGAGCCACGGGGGATAATCAAATCGACCCATTCATCAGCCTTGAGAAGTTCCATGACATCCTCACGTGTTTCAAGGGCCTCAATCCATTCAGACGAGAAGGAATACTTCTTTGTAGCTTCCTTAATGATTTCTACAAGGACACGGTTTGTATTCTGGGCCTCCCTTCCCCCCTTGAGGATAAGTCCGTTACCACTCTTGAGTGCAAGGGATGCTATCTGGATAAGAGCATCCGGACGTGCTTCGAAGACCATACCGATTACCCCAAGCGGAACTGCCACCTTCTCAAGGATGAAGCCAGAGTCTATCTCCCGCTTCTCCCTTACACGGAAAACCGGGTCGGGAAGAAGTTCAACTTCCCCAAGTCCCCTGACGGACTGGGCTCTCTTCTCATCACTGTACTTCAATCTGGAGAGAAGTGCACTGCCCTCCTTCTTCTCCTCTGCCCCCGCGACATCCTCATTGTTGGCAACAGTGATTCTTTCTTTGTTTTTCTCCAATGCCACTGCAATTGAACGAAGGGCATCATTTCTCTCTTCGAGAGAAGAACGGGAGAGGACAGCTGAAGCCTCCCTGACTCTTTTAAACAGATTCTTATCCATAGAAACAGTCTATTTGATTGACCGGATTACTTCAATTGTAAGTTGACAAAAAGGAATCAATTGCAACCACAACTGAGTTACCTATTGCACGGGACTTGTCACTTATGGTTGTATGGTCGACTTCCTCGCCCCTCGGGTCGATATCTGCAGCCTTGAAATGTTCAGGAACAACAAGACCACTGTGGAGCAGTCCCCGTATCTTACCGTCTATCGAGGCATAAAGGGGCTCATCATCCACATACCCAATGATATCCCCTTTCTTTACGATATCCCCGATCTTTGCATTCTCCCGGAATGTCCCGCTGCATGGAGTATGCATAACCCTCTCCTTTCCGTGTCCTGCAATTATACCCGGAACTCCCGTATTCGGAAGGGCATGCCCCGAATAGAGGGCACGGGCGAGATTGTGGCCTCTCATCGTCTCAATTACACAATCGCAGTCAGTCCCGCATGTGAATCCGGGGCCGAGGGCAACAACGAACGGAGCCATATCGATAGTAGTTCCAATATTCTTCTTTGCAAGAATAGCGTCCACCAGAGCAGCAGGCTGGAGTTCCTTTATAACAAGTCCGTCCCTGTCAACTATGAGCGCAACTTCACCTTTTCTTACCGTTTCAAGACATTCTGACGGGGAAGAACACAAAGTGCTCCTCACCCCCTCGATTGTCATGGCCCCCGTGTAGATTCCCTCAGCAAAGGAGACAGTTCTTCTTATCACTGTCGGCTTATCTGTCTCGGTGGCTATGACCATGTATCCTGCCCTATTGAGTGCAACAATACACCCAGTTGCAAGATCTCCCGCGCCTCTCACAACAACAAGCTTCTTTTTTTCATCTGAATAGGGCATGCAATTTCTTTTGTTGAATACGGCCAGGATTTGTGCTGCAGTGGAGAGTGCAATCTCCTCGGGAGTTTCCTCCCCGATGTCGATTCCCATCGGGAGATGATAGCGCCTGGGAGAAGGTGCTTTCCTCTTTCTCGAGGAGAGAAGCCCGATATAAAAAGCCGGAGAAGTATCAAATATGTCCTTAATGTTATCCAATTCCTCCGGAATAGTGTTTACTATTGCTGTAGAAGCATTAATCGATACCTTCTGAAGACCTTCTCTGAGAGTTTCAGAGAGAATTCTCTCAGCATAAGGATAGCTCTCCTCATTCAGAAGTAAGCTCCTTGTGTCCACAACCGTCACATGCCATCCCAGATAATGAAAGACATCATAAACGGCCTTACCGATATGTCCCGCACCTACAATCAATATTCTTCTGTCCTTAATTGGTACATCTATCATGATTTCTATCTCTCCGAATTCCCTTACCTTAAGTATTTCACGTCTTCCCCTGCCTTCATTCAAAGCAGACAAAGCAAGTTTTACAGCCTCCGCCTCATGTGCCCCGCCCCCGATAGTACCACAGGTTGTGCCGTCAGGGAAAACCGCCATCCTGCCACTGTGACGGCTCACAGTCCCGTCTGCCCCGATAATCGTCACTAGGGCAAATGCCTCGTTGTATTTCTCCCTCTCACCTAGAATGCTGAAGAGCATGGTAGACAATCCCCTCCTTCTCACTGACTATGTAGATACTGACTCCAGACGGAAGAGAAAGAGACTTTATAACTTCCATCTGCTCCTCTGAGAGGATATCACCTCCGTTGAAGAGAATGATGTTCTCCGTATCTTCTCTCATCCCCTTGCACGGGCCCTCCGGAGAAGAAAGGTACTCTTCAAGGTAGGATTTATCTACAATAGCCTTCCTCTTCTCACCGAAGGCAACATCAAAGGTTTTTTCTCCGATGCCCCATCCCCCTACAATGGACACAATGGCACTCGTCTCCCTCATTATGACAGGATCTTGTGAAGTATGCATTTTCAGTGGCATTCCCCTCGAGCCGTCAGCTTCTGAAAGCACAACATCATATTTCAAGGCCACTTCAGATATTTTATCTTCTCCGGGGTTATAGAGTTTTCCGGTTTCTCCATCAACCAATGCAAAGAGAGTAACTTCCCCTTTTTTCACTTCAGCCCTGGTGATTTCATCAAAGGAGGAGAAGAAATGGTCATAGCCGTAGTCAACCTTCCCGGGAGAAGCAAGCTTTGTCGTAGTCGTCAGCAAAACGCTCTTACCTCTTCTTTTGAGATACTTTGCAAACAAGATAAGGAATGTTGTCTTACCGCCCCCTCCTGTCAATGAGATGAATGGTCGGTCTCCCTTAATCAGCTTCTCTTCCATTAATGGCCACAATTGCATAAGGCCATCTTACCACAGGGAAGGGAACATTATAAGAGGAAAAAGATAATGGAAGAGACAGAGGAGCACCAGGTCCGAATGCTTCAAGTCTTGCCCTTCTTGATTTAGCCCCTTTCCTGCCGGTAGAATTCCACTTGGTTAAATACCCGGAAAGGAAACAGCATGAAAAAGTTCATCTCTCTGCTATCTCTTATTTTACTAGCACTCTCGCTTAGTGCGGCAACATGCCATGTCGGCTTTGAAGCAGGGGCTGACTACAACATGGTTATAGCAGGAAAAGGTTACAGGGATTACAGTTACACAGGAAAGTTCAACTTCACTTCTTCCCTTCCTGTTCTCATCGGACTCACACCATCCATCGGCATTGAGACAGGGCTCTCCTACTACGCCAGGGATTATGGGTACAGAAGAACAGTGAAAGATGGTTCAGACACCTATGACACTCTCAATTATGTAAGATACAACCACTTCATTGAGTTACCAGTTGCCTTCCGCTACACATTCAACCTTCCTAACTCAGACATGGCTTTCTTCCTCTCGGGAGGAGCTTTTGCCGGGTATTGGGTGTGTGGCAGCAGAAAAGGACTTGCCTACAACATGGGAACTGAGCCCGGACTTACCACCTTTGACGAGAAGACAGACCTCAATTCCTACAACCGTTTCCAGGCGGGGATTATCATGTCTATCGGTATGAAATGGCAACTTTTAGAAAATATGACCTGTCATACCAGACTGGGGTACTCACTCTCGCTGACGGATCTCAACAGATACCAGAAATACGGAGCCTATCCCATTCATAATTCTACACTTTATCTTACATGCGGTTTAATGTGGGGGATCAGGAAATGAGAAGAAAATTAACCCTTTTATTGATTGTTATGGTGCTTATCCTATCCACTGCATGCACAGTTGATGCTGTAGCTCCGGATGATTCATGGGAGAATGTCTTCCTGCAATTCTGGAACACGATGAATATGGAGTACGTCCATTTCGATATCGAGGACGATCTTGACTGGGATGAAATATATGAGAAATATATCCCCCTCTTCAGGGATCTTGACTACTCTGACATCAATGACTCCCTCACAGCCTTCAGATACTTCAAGGAAATAGCCATCCGGATAGATGACTATCACTATAAGCTCACAGTGAGGGACAACTTTGGCAACACCCTGTGGATGAGTCCCTCCACGGAGAGAAAATGGGAAGAAAGGACCGGAAATGACCACATTTCATTTCCTGATGTCATCTGGGTCAGGAGCAATCCGAGCTACATAATGTCTGTCGACGAAAAGAACAAGATTTCTGCAGAAACCGGAGACACCTCCTCATTCTATGATGAGGCTATTGAGGGATACAATGAAGTGAAGAACCTGATTGGAGAAGGCAGACCCGAAGACGGAGACTGGGGAAACTTTCACAACACATCGTCCTTCAAGGCAGAATACGGCTACAGATTCATAACCAATGATGAAGCTGAAGAGAAAGGTGAGAAGATGTGGAACACAATTGTCGAAGCCCTGGGGCTTGGAGACTTCAGCTACTTTTACGGGGTGACAGAGGACAATATCTTCTACTTCTATTTCTCGTCCTTCATATCATACAGGAATACTCCCCTCTCCAACAGCCTTCTCTACAGGGATGGACTTACGGATGACGAATTGAAGACCATGAGCGAAGAGGAGCAGAAACTCTACAGGGCAATCTGGGACAAAACAGAGTATGACCTCTCTTCAAGGCTGAAGTACATTGAAGGGGTATACAATATGTTTACCATACTCGAATCAATAGGAAAGAGCGGAAAATGCACAATGCTCTCTTCATCTGGAGCCGAGACAGAGTATGAGATAGCGGGAGTGATTATGGATGTCCGCAGCAATGGTGGTGGTGACAACTCAACCCTGGAGACTATTTTCGGCTCCTTTTTGAGTAAAGAGACAAAATTCGGCATCACAAGGTACAAGGATGGATACTCAAGATACGAGTACGGGCCGTGGGTTGACCTTACTATCGAGAGTTCATATTGCAAGGCAGATAAAGACTATGAGAAGCCCTTTGTTGTAATTGCAAACGGGAACTCCGTGTCATGTGCAGAGCTCTCGGCATCCATAGCAAAGAGTGTGATGAAGAACGGTGCAGCTGTCGGCAGTACGACATACGGCGCAACATGCTCAATAGTGAACAGGGAGACCTATCATTCAGGTCCCTTCTCCTCAAAGAACCTGGGGGTGTACACAACAACCTTTGAGACTTTGCTTCTTTCCCAGGACGGCTCATACAGAAACTTTGAAAGTAAGGGCATAGAGCCCTCAGAAGGAGCAGTTGCCGTTGACGGAATTTATGGAATTGACACAAGATTCGAGGCTGCCGTGAAGTGGATAAAAGACAATTCCTGACACAGTTGAGTTTGTTAAGTTTAACTAACTCTTGCTCTCACCAATATTTATTTCCTTCTTCTTGATTATTCCCGACTATGGTCATAGAATTGTCGAATGCTTGAAACAGGAGAAAGGGAAAAGACCATAAAGAAGGCGACGAACATCGGGATAGCTGTGAACATATTCCTCGGCGTCCTGAAGATGTCCATCGGGTATATAACATCATCATTGGCATTCCTCTCGGATGGTGCCAACAACCTCTCTGACAGTCTCTCGTCCCTTGTGACACTGATAGGCTACAAGGCATCAAAGAGAAGACCAACAAAGGCACATCCCATGGGATACGGCAGGATAGAATATCTCTCCGCACTCTTTGTCTCAATTCTTGTAGTAATAACTGGCTTCGAGTTCCTGAAGAGCAGTATAGCAGCTATAAAGTCACCCTCCCCGATTTCACTCTCCCCTGCCATTATAATAATTCTCTCCCTGACGGTAGCAGTCAAACTTGTGCTATGGCTCTACTACAGGAAGGCGGGTAAGGCATCGGACTGTCTCAGTCTCGTTGCAGCCTCATCTGACAGTCTCTCCGATGCGATAATATCACTCATAACCATTATCTGCGGAACAGTATCATATTACTCGGGACTCTCCCTTGACGGAACAGCCGGAATAATTGTCTCTGCATTTATCATGTGGACAGGAGTCTCATCCATTCTCACCACATCAGATACTATCCTCGGAAAAAGACCGGGTAAGGATGAAGTGAAGAAAATACGGGAGATAATCAAAGAGTATCCTCCACTCTGTGGCGGTTACGATATCCGGATCCACCACTACGGACCGGAGTCTGCAGTGGGCACAGCCGACGTTGAAGTCCCGTTCACTGCCAATGCCGAAGAGATATACGAGGCAATGGAAAAGGCAAAGAAACGTCTTTACAGTGAGATGGGTATCATATTCACATTCGGGCTCAACGCAGAGAACCAGGATGATGAAAGGGTCAGGACAATGATGGAGAAGACCCTCAAGTGCATAAAGATGGCATCCGATGATGTAATAGGAATCCATGGCTTTCATGTCCACTTTGATGAGAAACGTATCGAATTTGACGTGGTTGTCTCCTTCTCACTCAAGGATTGGGACTCATTCAGACGTAACCTCACAGGGATTCTTGAGATGGTGTTCCCCGATTACTCTGTCTCGTTCAACATAGACCCCGACTATTCATAGCCTCATCAAGGGCCTTCCTGTCAGCATCGAAAGAAAGAAGTTGCCTCGCAGTGGGAATATCGAGAAAGAGGGCCTCGTCAGTCTCCCCATCCTGTCCTTTTGGCGCCCCCGAGACATATATTGCCGGAAAGAAAAAGACTTTCCTCTCGTCCCCCTTCTTCTGGGACGGGACAACAACAGGAGGAGCTATGATTCTCGCCCGGACTGAACTCTCCTCTTCAGTCTCCCTGATGGCTGCATCCTCAATTGTCTCCCCCTCCTCCACATGTCCTTTCGGAAATGACCAATGGTTGAAGTACTTTATGACAAGAACACTTTCTCCTTTGAAACATATACAACCTGCACTGTCAACTCTGTCCAT
>CAVIAZ010000055.1:0-10922 GCA_963640795.1 bacterium
GATACATGCTTTGGATAATGCTCCATCAACGGCTATATGAAGAAACAAGTGATAACAACATCACTGTCTCAGGAAGTCTGTTCTTCTCAATGAGCTCCATTGAAGGCCCTTTATACACCGGATAATCCTGTGAGAGATTGCGTCCCGCCACAAAGAGATATATTCTCCCCTCATGAACTCTCAAGGTACTGAAAGTGACGAATCCGGAAATAGATTTGACCCTCTTCAAAAAGAGTCTCAAGTCACTATCTGATAGAGAGGAAGAGTACAGATGGAAGCCGTCCCAATCGTCACTTAAAAGATTTGATTTATCCTCAAGGTTCTGCTTGAGAAAGAAATCCCTTTCTCTGCTACTGTGGATAGCACCTTCCCTCACGATTGCTATATCCCCATCGAGGGCAACAACTGACGAAAACCACATTCCCTTGAGGAGGGCTATTTTATGCCTGTCTGCGCCTTTCGGGAGAGGATAATATGAAAGAATTGAGGAAGAGAGGATTTCTGTCTTCCCCTTCCTGAGGTGAAGTGTCGGTCCGGAGACAACATCATTACCCTCTTTCTCAACAGTAGGTAGCATTCCGGATTTTTTAATGTCATCACGGGTAACACCACCCCTCTTTTGATAGATGCACTCATCAAAAAGTCTCCCCGTACCGACAAGAAGATTCATCCTGACAAAGGTCCTGGAATACACTCTGTCAGCACGAAGAACGACAAGAGCATAAAAGAGAAGGGAGAAAACAATGCAAATGAAGGTCCTCTCCCTGAAAAGGAAAAAGGATACTATGCTGAAAACAAACATCAATACCGTAATCATGTACAAAAGAAGAGTGATGATACGTCTTCTCTCAATTATCCTGTAAGCAGTCTTAGTATCCATAAAAGCCTCAATTGAAGTATCTCTTCATAAACTCAATCGCCTTGGGAGCCTGTGTGACGAAGTCAGGGTCACAGCCAGCTTCAATGCTCATTCTTCCGTTGTATCCAATTGCTTTCAATGCAGATCTGAACGGAGCATAATCAAACTCGCTTTCATCCTCCGGGTATATTCTTCCTTTCTCTGATGAAAGGTTCGGATTAGCAAAGTGTATATGCCTCAGCCATTCACCCCCCTTCACAAGGTCAGCAGGATCCTCCTTTTCCCATGTAAGATGATAGAAGTCGACAAGGACAGATACATTAGGCTCACCAGCTTTCTCGGCCAGAGCAACGCCCTCACTGTATGTGTTTATGATATTGCATTCAGGCTTTCTTATAGGCTCGATAACAATTGTTATCCCATATTTCCTTGCAATGGACGCAACAAGTTTTGTCTCCCTGACCACCTGTTTATAAGCCTCGTCAAATGGAAATCCATCAGGGACATTCTTAGCCCCGCCAGAGCCGAACACAACAACCTCAGCGCCCAGACGGTGTGCCCTGAAGAGTGCTTTCTCAAGATAACATGTGATTACCTTTTCATCGACATTCTTTCCTGTCAGACGTATAGATGAGGGAAAGAGGTTATTACAGACTTCGCACTTGATTCCACTCTTTCCAACACGTTCGAGAAGAGAATTGAAATCAGCATCAGAGAGAGCTGTCATCTCTGCCAAAGGAAGCTCGATATAGTCAAAACCAAATTTAACTGCATCCTCAAGTATCTCAAGACCAATTCCGTCAGGACGGGTGGATGCCAGATTACCACAACAACCGAATCTCATTCGTTTTTCCTCCTTAAATTAAGAGAGGTACCGCAGAGGGAATAGAAAAGCGGTACCTCAAAAAGATCTATCAGAAAATCAGATTAACAAGGCAGAGAAGCCCGAACCCGACCCATGACCATATAAACTGTATGCCTTCGTATCCGAGAACCTGGACATCAAGCTTGTCGAACTTGAATGTACGTGTAAGTACCCAGAAGAAGCTGTCATTATGGAGAGAGAACATCTGTGAACCGATACATGCTGCATATGCCGCATACATATAGTTCACCCCTTCCATCTGCAGCAGAATAGGAGCACAGATAGTAGCTGTTGTCGTCATGGCAACAGTACCCGAACCCAGGACCAGCTTCAGGATACCGGCCATCAGGAACGGCAGCAAAAGGACCGGCATGTTGGTTGCAGCCAGGCCGCTTGCGATGATATTACCAATTCCGCTGCTCTTTATGATATTACCGAAAGCTCCGCCTGCACCTGTGATAAGAATGACAGTACCGCAGCTCTGCACTCCTCTCTCAAGGCAGTCCAGAACCTCTTTTCTTGACTTGTCACGTGCAAGGCCATAGATAGCAACAAGAAGAGCAATTGAGATAGCAATGACAGGAGTTCCGACAAACTCGATAAGCTGGACAGCAAAGTTATCAGCATTCGGGAAGAGCATTGAGGTCACTGTATCGGCAAGAATCAGGATTACAGGAATGAGGATAGGAGCAAAGGAGAGCCATGCACTCGGATACTTCTCATTCGGATCCAATGCCGGGATATTTGCCTTCTTGGCATCTTCCTTGTACTTCTCTGCTGTCACAGGATCGACATCGATAATCTCTCCGTTCTCGTCCACAATCTTATACCACTTATTACCGGCAATCCTGGCAAGGATTGTGATGATAATCATCAATGGTATACCCATTGCAATACCGAAGAGGATATATGTTCCGAGGTTGATTGCGTCCCCGAACTGTGCAATTACGGCAAGAGGACCCGGTGTCGGAGGAACACTTGCGTGAGTAATATTGAGACAGCAGGCAGTTGCAAGGGCAAGTGCTGTGAGAGACTTCTTCTTCACCTGTGAAATTGACTTGATGAGAGGTGCAATGATGATGAGTGCAGAGTCTGCAAAGATAGGAATCGATACAAGAAATCCTGTTATACCGAGTGCCACATCCTCATTCTTGCCACCAAGGGCCTTAATGAATGTATGTGCCATTCTCTTTGCGGCATTGGACTCCTCCATAATCTGTCCCATCATACATCCGAATGCGATTACGAGCCCTATACTCGAAAGAGTACTGCCGAATCCTGATGTAATAAGACCCGGTATTGTATTGAGCTGGACTCCAGCCACGATTCCGACAACACATGCACCGGTAACAAGGGCAAGAGCAGGATGAAACTTAGTCTTCATGATAAGGAAGATAAGAACAGCCATTCCGACAGCGAGCGCAATTAACGATTGAGCTACGTTCATATTATTTCTCCTTTTTCCTCTCCTGAGAGAGTTTTATTCCTTTTATTCAGAGACAGTCAGCTTCTCTCAAAGCTTCCTTCTCTGTCCTGTATGCTTCTTTGATTACCCACTCGGGAGTCCTGGACCAATACTCAGGGCGGAACGTCTCAGCAGAGACCATACCGTCATACCCTGCTCTTTTGAGAGTCTTCAGAAAGAGATCAGTGTCGACAACACCGCTACCGCAGAAACATCTCTTGTCCTGTCCCATCTCGGAAGGAGGCACATCATCCCCGCTCATAAGATGGACAGCAAAGATCTTCTCTTTCTGCACATTCATAATCGGCTCGAAATCATTCTTCCCGCCGTTGAGGTAGATGTTATAAGAGTCAAAGACGAAGCCGACATTATCCCTGTCGACTGCTCTGACAATCCTCTCTGCGTCCTCGATACTTCTTACACTTGAGCGTTCAAAACCAACAAGTTCAAAGCACAGGTTCATATCATATGGCCTTGCAATATCTGAAAGAGAAGAGAGAATCCTCACACATTCACGGAATGTCTCTTCCTTCTCTCCCCTGTAGGGACCGCCTTTCGGGTCACTCTGGAGAGGAGGCACAACTATGAAATAGTGTGATCCTATCGCCTTACCGACAATGCACCCAAGGAGAAACTCATCAAGGAGTGTCTTCTGCTTTACTTCGTCATCCTTATCAGAAAGGAACTCCGGATAGAGATAGAGGGCATTGAGTGCATGTGGCTTTATACGGCTCTTCTTGAAGAATGCTGCAAGATCCTCTGGAGTATGATTCACAAGGTACTTTCTCAGCATATCGAGTCTGATTTCTATGTAATCAAACCCGGCTTCTTCACATAGCACGAGATCCTTTTCAAGTGTAGAGCAGTCACGTGCACATGCTTCATTATATGAGAGCTTCATACTCACACCTCCCTCTCAAGGGGAAACTTTATAACAGAGCCTGTCTTTGTTGCGCGGTAGATAGCCTCGATAAGCTCGACTGTCCGTCTACCTTCCCTGCCGTCAACAAGAGGTTTGGTTCCACATCTCACAGCATTGAGGAAGTCCTTTATCTGCTCGTTATGGTAGTAGTACATCGAATCAACGCTGAGGAAGAAATCACTGTCTTCCTTCTTCCACACGGGAAGCATCTCCTCCTCCCCCTTTACTGTCCAGAGGTCATTTACAGGAGGCTCAGCTATAGTCGACATACCGGCAATGAACATTGCGCCACCATCCGTCTGGACTCCGACAGAAGCACCATTTTCGCCAAAGATGTGGACCTTCCCGTAGAGAGCCGGATTCTGGCTGTTGCTGACAACTATGCTTGCAACAGCTCCGCTTTTGAACTGCACTGTTGCAACAGCAGTGTCTTCCACTTCGATATAAGGGTGGTTGAGATTCTTCCATACACCATACACACTTTCAACCTCACCCATATACCAGAGAAGAAGATCAAGCTGGTGTGGAGCCTGGTTTACAAGAACCCCTCCGCCTTCACCCTTCCAGGTACCTCTCCAAGGATCCGAGTCATAGTAAGCCTTGTCTCTCCAGCCAAGCATTGTGACCATCCCTAGGACAGGCTTACCGATTTTACCATCATCAATTGTCTTACGTATCCTCATACACGGGCGGTAGAATCTTCTCTGCACCATTGTCCCTATCTGGACATGGTTCTTATCTCCAGCCTCGATAATTGCATCAGCATCACTCAGATTCGATGCAAGTGGCTTTTCGACAAGTACATTCGTCCCGCACTCTGCAGCAATGACTGCCGGGCTTCTGTGAATCGGATGCGGAGTGCAGATACTCACGACATCGAGTCCCTCTTTGGAGCACATCTCACCGACATCAGAATAAGCTCTGACTCCATAGCGTGAAGCAAATGCCTCTGCTCTCTCTATATTGCTGTCACAGACAGCAGTGAACTCACTCTCAGCCAGCCCAGCATAGGCTTTAGCATGAAAATCACCAACCTTACCGCATCCTACAATTCCAGTTTTCAACCTCTCTTTCATTTCCTTTTCCTCTCACTCCATATAGGCACCCTTCATAGGGCTTACAGCATGTTCCGAATAGAACCTCAACACTCCTTTTTTGTATCTCGGTTCCTTCGGTTTCCAATTCTTCTTCCTCTCTTCAAGGATTAGAGCCATCTCCTCTTCAGTCTTTCTCTCACCCTTTACGCCGACGATGGCAAGTTTACGCTCGGGAATATCAATAAGGATTAAATCTCCCTCCTCGACAAGGGCAATCGGGCCACCCGACTGCGCCTCAGGGCTGACATGGCCGATGGCAGGACCTTTGGAAGCACCACTGAACCTTCCGTCCGTAATAAGTGCTATAGACTTACCAAGTTCCGGGTCAGATGATATTGCCTCCGTTGTGTAGAACATCTCCGGCATCCCGGATCCCTTCGGACCTTCATAGCGGATGAAGACAGCATCCCCCGGATTAATCCTGTGGTGGAGAATGGCATCAATAGCCTCCTCCTCACAATCGAAGGGTCGTGCATTGAGAATAGCCTTGAACATCTCTTTCGGGACAGCAGAGTGCTTCACGACAGCACCTTCCGGAGCAAGATTTCCTCTGAGGATCCCGATTGTACCGTCACTCCCGATAGGATTATCGAAGGCGTAGATGATATCTCTCTTCTTCACTCCTGTGCGCTTGAGGTACTCGTCACACTTCTCGTAGTAACCGCTCTTCTTTATGTCTTCCAGGTTATCGCCAAGAGACTTGCCGGTAACTGTCATCACATCAAGGTGAAGCATGTGCTTCACTTCCTCCATGATGGCGGGAACCCCGCCGGCATAGTAGACATACTCAGCAGGCCATCTTCCTGCAGGTCTTACATTGAGGAGGTAGTGGGCATTCTTATGAATACGCTCGAAAGTATCAGCATCAATCTCTATATCGAATTCATGAGCAATTGCAGGAAGATGCAATAGAGCATTGGTAGAGCCTGAAATAGCAGCATGGATGATGATTGCATTCTCAAAGCTCTCCCGTGTGACAATGTCTCTTGCGCTCTTTCCTGAAAGGGCAAGTTTCACAGCCTGGAGTCCTGACTTATAGGCAAAATCCTTAAGGTCAGTACATGTAGCAGGAAGAAGTGCAGCACCGGGGAGAGTAAGGCCGAGAGACTCACTCATAATCTGCATCGTGCATGCAGTTCCCATGAAGGAACATGCCCCGCATGAAGGGCAAGCATTATGCTTATAGTATGTAAACTTCTCCTTGGTTATCTCACCACGTTCACACATGGCACTGTAAGCACCAATCTGCTCAAGCGTCAATAAATCCGGTCCGGCATTCATAACACCGCCAGTGACAACAACAGTCGGAAGATTAGTGCGTCCTATAGCCATGAGCATAGCAGGAAGGCCCTTATCACAGGAGGCAATGAAGACCCCACTGTCGAAGGGGGTTGCCTTCTCATGAATCTCTACAAGGTCTGTGATAATCTCCCTACTTGCAAGCGAGAAGTTGATTCCGTCGTGGCCCTGCGCCTCTCCGTCACAGATATCGGTGGCAAAGTACCTCGCGCCCCTGCCTCCGGCATCATGTATGCCCTCCATAGCCTTTTCTACAAGGCCCATGAGATGACTTGAGCCGGGGTGGCTGTCACCGAAAGTGCTTTCAACAAGTATTTTTGGTTTATCGAGGTCTTCAGGCTTCCATCCCATTCCGAGTCTCAGCGGATCCATTTCCGGGGCAAGAGAGCGTACCTCTTCACTTATCAGCATAATTAGTTTACTCCTAGTCAGACATCTCACGTAAGACGTCTGATGTGTCTTACTTTAGATGAGTACAACCCTGCTGTCAACATAAATTTTCAAAAATTAAATCCCCGGTGACCGGGGAGAAGATTACATGCTCTTCACATGCTCGATATTGCATTCTATATGCCGCCTCATGTATTCGGCAGCAGCCTCGGCATCTCTCTTTCTTATGGAGTCAACGATACCCTGGTGGTTAGTAACAGTCTGGTCTGTGAGTTCACGGTTGGTGACAGTAACGTTTAAAGATATACCTTCCATGATGATAGGCATAAGCCTTGAGAGCACCTGGTTACGTGTACAATTAGCAAGAAAGGCATGGAAATCAATATCTTCCTGGTAGTGGTTCTCACCTTTCCGGATCCTCTCAGCAACACGGTCACAGAGTTCCTGCATCTTTACTATATCTTCATCAGTGGCATAGAGAGTGGCTTTCTTAACAAGTTCAGGCTCAATCATCATCCTGATTTCACATAAGTCCAGAGCCCTCTTTTTCTCATCCGAGAGGAACTTGAGGCCGATAGGGTCATCACTGACACCGACAAGAGAGCATACGTAAGTCCCGTTACCCCGCCGTATTTCGAGGATATTCCTGCTCACAAGCTGCTTGATAGCCTCCCTGATAGTACTCCTGCTCACAGAAAACTTACCAGCCAGTTCCATCTCGTTGGGAATCCTCGAGCCCACAGGATATTCCCCGGACTTGATTATCTCAATTATCCATTCAACTACTTCTTCACTAAGTGCTTTCCGTCCCATTTCTCTCTTATTCCACCTCCAGTCCAGAAGATGATTATACAAGACAATGGAAAAAACTGTGAACCCCTATTTGGAACCTGTTTGTAGATGAGCCAGGAAGCATCCAAAGAATGTTGTTGCCTCACCTCCCATGTACAAAGAACTACTTCATCAGTACGCACACAGTTTTACTTACATGGCAGCCTGACTCCTATCTTATAAAAATCCCTGAATTGGAAGTCATACTCCTTCTCCATTGGGATACATTGCTCTATAAGACACCGAGTGTCATCAAATGCATGTACCCCATCATGTTGATCCGGATAGATAATGATGCATGGAGGCTGGTAGGTCCTTACGTCAACTCCAGACATCTTTTTTATCAACTTCTCGTCACGGGCATATCCTGAGAGTTCCCTCACATCATCAATGAGTCCGGTCACACTCATTTCAGAGTTAGGGGAATATCCGGGTTTATATTTGGCATCGATAATCAGTCCAGCCTTTGTGTCTATATAGTCACATCTGGTTCTTCGGCTCCCCTCCACCTGAAAGAGAATCGTATTGGGATACGCCTTAGAAAGAAGAGAGTAGACATACATCTCAAAGAGAGCACTCATGTCAATCCAGAATGGAGGCAATATCGATACGTCGCTTTCCTTCCCGTCAGCCTCGTTACGGAGAATCAACTTCGCTACCCTGATTGCCTCCGAATAGCTACGATACAATTTCGAAGCTTTAACAGCCCTGACTGAATGTTCATCTATATCATCTCCCACGGGGGAGAATGCCCCTTTGATTTTCTTTATTGAAGGCAAAAGCTCCTTCTCTGCAACAGGCATCGCTCTGAGAATCCTCTCCGCCCGTAAGAGAGCTTTCTTGAGCAACCTGTTTTCCGGAATATCACATGTATAGACCTGGTAGGAGCAATATACCCTGTCCGATCTCCGGTTCATCGTATTCTTTGCAATGTTTGAAGGAATATGTATCTTCCCTCTGACCTTTGATTTCAGATTCTCCTCAACAGTGATATAGTCCTGTCGCAACCCAAACTTCAACACACGCTTCAAAAGAACAATATAATGCATAATCAGGAGTACCAGGAAGTCGGATGCAAGTTTTTCACCATCGATACACTTCTCCCCGTACTCTATACCATAACAGGAGGAGAAGTACTCAACGGCCTTATCTGAATCAACTTTCAAAGCTTCTCCGAGCATTCTCGGAAGATCAACATTCTCTATTTTCGGCTCTACAAGCAGAGAGTGATCTTCTTTCAACCAGGAAGTCCCGACATAATAGGAAGCAGAGAGAACACCATCAGAGCATTTCACACCAAGATACTTCGGAGTCACTCCGCGTTCCGGATTTCCTACAAATGGTATGCCAGAAAGCTCATCAGAGTGGCCTCCCTGGCTCTCATGTTCCCTGAGGATAATCTTTCCAGCCATCAGTTACCACTCAAAGCCTTTTTCCACTCATCAAACTTCTCATCCAACTTATGTGATGAAATTCCGATAATGCCGTCCTTCTGATATTCCTCTAACAATGGCTTAATCCCGTACTCAAAACTTCTTGTCAACTCTTCTATTGATTCTGCAATGAAGTAACTGTGGCCTACCATAAGGTCCTTTATATCCATATCGGCACGAGTATCTTTGTCCATAAGGAACTCTTTGATTGAATTGAAGAGATTCACTGCCTTCTTTTTTACATCCTCATCCTGAATCGAATCTTCAATTACCTTGATGTCAGCCTCGACAGTATAGAATGCAAATCTGCGCCTGAGGGCATAATCAACAGAGCCTACGCTACGGTCGGTTGTGTTCATTGTTCCAATGATATAGAGATTATCAGGTACACCGAACATCTCTTCGCCTTTACGTGAATACGGCAGGGTAACCTTCAGCTCATTCTCTGAGCCAAGACGTTTATCTTTTTCAAGGAGTGTAATCAACTCGCCGAATATACGGGAGATATTACCTCTGTTGATCTCATCTATGACAAGAACAACAGCACCACAAGGATAATGCTCTCTTACATGCCTGATAATGCCTTCAGCATAGGCATAATACCATTCGCTAGAATCAGCTTCACCATCAACCACCGTCATAAGATTGTCATAGCTAAGAGTTGTAGTTCCCTCCGAATTAGACAACATCATATCAGGCTTCTCATTATCTCCCCCACGAAAGTATATACTCTTCTTGTCTTCCCTTGCCCAAACCCATCTTTCACTTCTCTCTTTTGGGGTTTTAATTTTTTGAGGATTATTGACGATAAAAGAAACAAACTTCTCAACTGCAGACTTCAGATCTTTTCTCCTCTCATTTGCCTTGTTGCACATTCTGAGGAATATCCCGTCTTCATATTCATAAGTAATCCCACAGGGAGCACCCCCTTTATCAGGGACAACCTTGGATTTTATCCCCCTGATGAACGTTTCGTAGTCCATAGACTGGTGAAAGGTGGTAAAACCAATTACTCCTTCCTTATCTCTTAACTCCCTATAGCGTGCCATCACCTTCTTATGGTCTCTCCACTCTTTAAACAGAGGGTCAGCAATGGCGACGGCAACATATGCCGTGTTATATGTCTTCCCAGTGCCCGGGGCACCCTGAAGAATAATATTCTTCTTTTCAAGTAGGAGTTCTGTTGTCTCCTCCACAAGTTTGCTTTTTTCATAGGCTTTCATTACAACTCTCCTATTCAGGATATCCTTCACTTTCATCTCCCAGTCGCCATTACCCAGTTCAATCACACATCTGGTTCCTCCCCATGGATTTGAAGATTCCTTTCCTCCAAAGCCTGCAGGATGCTTACGGATAATATCTGATATTTCCTTCATTCCATCCTTTGTGCTGAACAGGAGATTCAATATATTACCAGAAGAATACCCCACAATGCCGGCATAATAGCACTCGTTATTCTTGTGCTGCTTGGCGGCAGCAACAACCACGTCACCGACCTGGATGTCATTATAGAACTTAGGGCTCTTCTTGCTTCCCCAGCCCATTGTAATCTGGTTTATTCCCTGGTCAGGTGAATAACTGCCCTGTCCATCAAAGTTGGGATTAACAAGCCAATATCTCATATTTCAAAATCCCTTCAAAACAAGCTGTCTACAAAGAGAGGCGCTGACTGTCTTACAGACAACAGAGATGAAGATATCAATGTTTCATCCCCCTTGTAGTAATACCACAGCATATGGTCAAAAGTCTCCCTGTTGACCT
>CAVIAZ010000056.1:0-10826 GCA_963640795.1 bacterium
CAGAAAGCTAAAGCTCGGAAATATAACAAGTTCCGGGCTTTTTTCTTCAGTAGAGGGGTTGACTTTTTTCTAAATATTTAGTACCCATTAGGCACTAAAGGATAAGCCATGTCGTATTACGAGTTTTTAGTAGATGTTCCAGTGGTCCAGGGCAAGATTGTCCGGAGGGTACAGAGCGGGAAAGTATTCATAAAGCTGGAAACGGGAAGGACATATAGCACCGAGAGACAGAACACAACACCGACGAGAGTAACTATTGGCAAAGTCTCAGAAGATGATGAAAACAAGATGTATCCCAATGATAGTTTCTTTCAGTATTTTCCGTCTGTTGCCATTCCGGAGTTGAGACCTGAAAGTGCAAGAAGCTGTTGTTTGAAGATAGGAGCATACATAGTAATCAAGAAGGTTATAAAGGAACTCGAGCTTGATAAGATTCTCAAGAGCATTCTTAAGGAAGACAATACAGGTCTTGTGCTGGATCTTGCAGCCTACTGTATAGTCTGTGAAGATAATGCAGCGCAGTACTATCCTGACTACAACTATAACCATGCTCTGTTCACTACAGGCATGCACATGTACAGTGACAGTTCCGTCTCTCGCCTTTTCGGTAGTCTTAATCCATCTGACATACAGAAAGTATTGAATAAATGGAATGGCAAGATGGATAAGAATGAGAGGATTTATATCTCTTATGATTCCACAAACAAGAACACACAGATAGGAGATTTGGAGATAGCTGAGTTTGGACACGCAAAGGATGACAAGGGGCTTCCTGTCTTCAACTTCTCTGTAGCTTATGACCAGAGCAACAGCATACCACTCTTCTACGAGAATTATCCGGGGTCCATTGTAGACTCGGCACAGTTAAGATACACAATCGACAAAGCCATCGGATATGGCTACAAGAAGATGGGAGTAATACTCGACAGAGGATATTTCACCAGAAACTGTCTGCAGTATATAGTGAAAAACGGATTCTCATATCTTGCGATGATAAAGGGACAGAAGAAACTCATTTCTTCCATAATTCAGAAGCAGATGGGGAAATTCGAGAATAAGAACAAATATTACATTTCACAGTTCAATACCTATGGCATTACTGTAGAGTGTAAGCTATTTGCTCTAGATGATTACAATTCATATATACACATCTATTACAATGAAGGCAGAGCTGCGGGAGAAAGGAAGCAGTTTTTGGAGAATATTAAGAGATTAGACAAGTTCTTCAATAATGACGCTGTCGGGAAGCCATATGATAAGCAGACATCTATAGATAAATATTTCAATGTGGTGCTCGACAGTAATGGCAATATTCTCTTTGCCGAAGAGAAGGATGAGGCTATTGATGAAGCTACTTCTCTTATGGGGTACTTTGGTATTGTAAGCAGTGAGAAGATGACGGCAAGAGATGCTCTCTTTAAATACAAGAACAGAGACACATCTGAAAAGCTCTTCAGAGCAGATAAAACTTTTCTAGGAGCAAGAAGTGAGAGAACACACACAAATGAGGCGACACGGTCAAAAATCTTTGTCGAGTTCATCGCACTTATTATAAGAAACAGGCTATTCACCCTCTTAAGGGAGGCTGTTCTCAACAACAATATTAAGTCTAATTTCATGACAGTACCGGCTGCTGTAAAGGAACTGGACAAAATTGAGTCCGTCATGACGACAAATGGAATGTATATGCTGGATCATGCTGTAACAAAAACACAGAAGACCATACTTTCTGCATTCGGTCTGACGGAAGCTGATGTAAGAGATGAAGCAAGAGGGATTGCAAACGCTCTTGCAGTTAACAAAGGACTACCGGAGATTAAAGAACCGGAAGAGAAAGAAGTTGATGACGAGGAGGATGACGAAGATGGCGCGTACGAAGAGTATTGAGACCTATGATAACGAGATAAAGAAGACGAAGGAGCAAATAATCGCAACTAAGGAAAAACTGGCGAAGCTTGAAGCAAATCTACAGCATCTTGTAGACAACAGAAAGGACTACCAGGCCGATATAATAAGAACAGAGTTTATGCAGGGGAAACGCAGCTTTGAGGAGACAATGAACTTCTTGAAGTGTCCAGGAGAGTGAGGTGGTGAAAGCCTCTCTTTTCTAGGGCCAATAGCTTTTAGTGCCTAGAAAATGGGAAGTTAACATTTAAATCACAATGGATTCAGTATTGAAGGATCCGGGAAATTTTGTAACCCGTGTTTGCCCAGTCTTGACAGTTCTCTACATCGTGATGGTGGACAACGTCCTATGATAGTGCATCCTGATGGTCTACATCCTGTGACAACGCATCCTGAAATGGCAGATTCTGAATTACCGATATGAACAGACACTCGCTTGTGAAATTAGCCTTTGGGCATAAGACGTGTGTCCGGGTTAGAGCTGATCGCCCTTCCAGATGAATTTTCTTCCCCTGAGACGGGTATATACACTATGAAGATACATTGCACATATAAGCGTGATGGAGAGTACTCCGGAGAGACTTGTGGATATGCTGAATTTGAGTTTCCTGCCGGCCCAGAACCAGCTGATGTTAATCATAAGCCATCCCATCAGCATGAGATTCAGGTAATGCATCTCCCCATAGGAGAGAAATAGGGGGGTGAGAAGTGGCGCATACGATATGGTCAGAAGGAAAGCTACTGCAACTATCAGGAGGCTGAACATCCACACGGAAGGCGGGAAGACTCCTGCAAGAGATCTTTCAATTCCCCTGAAAGCTGCCGGACCGGTATCATACATCTTGCAGGACACATCATCGCTGAGGGTAGTGAAGATGTATTTCTTCTTCTTTTTCATGAATGCCTTGATTATCCCTATGTCATCGCAAATCTGGTTTCCCAATATGGCATAGCCTCCGACCTCATCATATGCTGAACGCTTCATCATTATGAACTGGCCGATTCCGATGGCAAATGATGA
Organism: bacterium; assembly: GCA_963640795.1. GTDB lineage: Bacteria > Spirochaetota > Spirochaetia > Sphaerochaetales > Sphaerochaetaceae > Ornithospirochaeta. Next base: position 2,927 of record CAVIAZ010000056.1, read on the forward strand.
GAGATGGAGTGTGTTGAAAATAAAGTGCGGTATGCAGACATTGGAGAACACCATGCTAGCTGTGATGGTGCGGGCCATGTAGGATGAAGAATATTCTGCAGGGAAGCCCGAGAGGATGTCGGCATGGTCGCTCTCAATAATCTTCAGGGCATTGAGTACACTCTTTTTTCCGTGGATTGTGTCAGCATCTGTACAGAGCAGGTATTTTCCTGTTGCATGGGGAATTAGATTGAGCATGGCATTCATCTTTCCGTGACTGCTCAATTTTTTCTCTCCTGTCTTGTATCCTTTTATCCTGCTGTCCTTCTGTTCATATTCCCTTATGATTTCCCATGTTCTGTCCGTCGACCTGTCATCAATTACAAGTATTTCAATATTTTCGTATTCCTGGGCAATCATGCTGTCAAGAAGAGAGGGGAGGTTTTTTTCCTCATCTCTGGCTGGAATTATTATGGAAACAAGGGGGTTGTCTTTGAGTACATATTTTCTTCCACGTCTGTTCACGTGGTAGAAGCGCAGGGCATTGAGGGCAGTGCATAACAGGAGCCATGAACCTGCAACCATGGTCATAAGGGCAACAATAGTCAGGAATATCTTCACTTGTTATCCAGTTTCTCCTTCAGTTCGAGAAGTGTTTTTTCTCCGGAATATATCTTGAAGGCTTCCTCAAGACATTCCCTGCTCGCAACATAATCATGTCGGTTATAGTACGCTGTGGCAAGTGCCCCGTAAAGGGAATATCTGTTTTGCTCACATAGTGAACTGCTACTTTCAAATAGAGGGAGCAATATCTTGATGGCATTCTTGTTCGAACCACCTGCTATCTGGGGAGTGTAGATGAGCCTCCATGCATTCATCAATACCACATAGACTTCGTCCGGGTAAGACGAATAGAGTTTCTTCGTCAGCGATGAGTTCTCCATGCCTGTGAACATATCTTTCGTTATGTAGTATTCGGCGCTTGTCAAATCCGCCCTGCTTATATCGTAAAGCACGCCGGAGGTCTCTTCCAGATTTTCTACGGCTGCTTTCTCCCTCTCAAGGTGAACTTCAGCACTATCACTCTCACCATTATCGACCCAATAGCGGACCATGTTATATTCGGCCCTTGCTTTCTCTATGTTTGTGATGTTACTTGAGATATAATTGTCATAGAGACTTTTGACTTCACTCTTTCCCTTATTGTTCTTTATGGCGCTGTAGAGTGCATTCCAGTCAGTATTTCTGTCATACTCTGCATAGCTGTCGGTATAAGCAAAGAGCAACAGAGGAAGGAGAGAGAGCAGGGTGAGGATAACAATCAATCTTTTCACAGATACCACCTAAATGTACTTTACGTCAGAGAGCTTACGGATTATATAACCTTCCCGGAGTGGGAGGGATGTCTTTATATATCCCTTTTTCATATGGTCTATTTTGAGAAGCGGGAACATGTTCTCGTCCAGGAGAGTGAATTCGCTGTCGCTGAGAAGCGGTACGTCCGGGCCGATAAACTCAAGCTCATCTCCTCTCTGGATGTGATTCTTGCAATTAAGGACATAAACTCCCTTCTCAACCTCTTCTCCCACAGAACCGAGGAATGTGTAGTTACGCTCATAGCCATAGCTTGTCGGTCTTGATACATCATCATCCTTTGTCTCAAAAGGATCTGAGGAGAAGAAGAATCCTGTTGTGAACTCCCTGTGGGAGACGTCAAAGATATCCTTCTTGAAACTGTCCAGGTCCGGAGCATTGTCGATGGCCTTCCTGTAGGCTCTTGTAACAACAGCCACATAGTAGATGCTCTTCATCCTGCCTTCAATCTTCAATGAGTCAAGGCCTGCATCCTTGAGTTCCTGGATATGGTCTATCATGCACAGGTCCTTGGATGATAGGATGGCAGTATAACCATCCTGCTCCTCAATGGGGAAGTACCGTCCCGGTCTCTCCTCTTCTTCAAGTGCATAATGAAGCTTATAGTTCCACCTGCAGGTGTGTGAGCAGTCTCCGCGGTTGGCACTGCGCCCGGTAAGGGCTGAGGAGAGAATGCAGCGTCCGGAGTAAGACATACACATGGCTCCATGCACAAATGCCTCAAGCTCCAAATCCGGAACCCTGTCCTTTATTCTCCTGATGTCGTCGAGGGAGGCTTCTCTACCGAGGATTATCCTCTTGAATCCCATTGACTTATACATCTTTGCACTTTCACTGTTGATACAGCTTGCCTGTGTCGAGAGATGAAGTTCCTTATCGGGGAAGTTCTTCTGGAAGAACGGGACTGCCCCGATATCACTTACGATGAAGGCGTCAAACGGCCAGGAGGCAATCTCGTCCTTCATTGAATCAAGTTCCTCTATCTGTCTCTGTCTGAAGAGGATGTTCATCGTGCAATAGAGTTTCTTTCCGCTTTTTTCCTTTATTCTCCTGACTTTCTCCAGTTCATCTTCCGGAAAGTTTCCGGCATTTGCCCTGAGCGAAAACTTTGTCAGTCCCATGTATGCAGCATCTGCACCGAAGTTGAAAGCTGTCTCCAGCTTCTCATAATTCCCCGCAGGGGAGAGTAATTCTATTGCCACCTGAATGCCCTCGAGAAGGCTTCTGCCTGGAGAGTGAGCTGATTGGCTTTCTCCTCCTCTTCCTTCTCTTTATTATCTTTCATTATTTTGTCGAGTTCCTCGCTCTTCAACCTTGTTGCAGTCTCTCCGGGGAATGCTATGCCGATGACATCAAGTATGGAGCCTACCGTATGGAAGATTACATCACCCTTGACTTCATCATCCAGTTTGTCAAGGTCACGCTTGTTATCCTCCGGGATGATAATCTCCCTGATTGAGTTTCTTCTTGCACCGAGGATTTTCTCTTTCAATCCTCCGATAGCTTCAACTTTTCCTGTTAGCGTCAGCTCTCCTGTCATTGCAAGCTTCTCCTTCACCGGGATATTCCTGTACATGCTCCACAGTGCACAGAAGAGTGTGATTCCGGCACTCGGACCATCCTTAGGTACTGCACCCTCAGGACAGTGGAGATGGACTGAGTTCTTCGTGAAGAATGTCATGTCAAGACCTCTGAGGTATGCCTCATGCTTGACAGAAGACCAGGCAATCGAGACAGATTCCTTCATGACGTCGCCAAGCTGGCCTGTTATCTTGAGGTCTCCTTTTTCCGGAATTGACACAGCTTCAACAGGTATTACATCTCCGCCGAATGCTGTCCATGCCAGTCCCATTGCCATCCCGACACTGTCGGCAACGACAATCCTGTCTGCAGGGAATGGGGGAAGTCCGAGGTAGGACTGTAAATCCTTCGAGGTGACTTTGACCTGTTTCTTCTCCTCTTCTGCCGGAGTCTCAAGAATCTTCAATGCCACCTTTCTCATTATCTTGTCGAGTTCGTTTTTGAACTGTCTGACTCCTGCCTCTCTTGCATATTCCTCAGCAACACGGGAGAGGGCCTTGTCATCGATTCTGAACTCTTTTTTGCTCAGCCCGTTCTTCTTGAGAAGGTCAGGGATGAGGTAGTCCTTTCCTATGTGCAGTTTTTCGTTCGGTGTGTATCCGCTCATTTCAATCACTTCCATCCTGTCAAAGAGAGGACGGGGAATACGTGAAAGGTCGTTTGCCGTGACGATGAAGAGGACATGTGAGAGATCGTATGGAAGGTCAAGGTAGAAATCTCTGTAGGCAGAATTCTGCTCGGGGTCCAGTACTTCCAGCATGGCGCTTGCGGGGTCTCCTCTGTAACTGTCCCCCATCTTGTCTATCTCGTCTATAAGGATGACAGGGTCCACAGTCTTGACTGTCTTCATAGCCTGGATGAGCTTCCCCGGCATTGCCCCGACATATGTTCTCCTGTGACCTTTTATCTCGGCTTCATCTCTCATTCCGCCTACGCTGAAGCGGTAGAATTTCCTTCCAAGTGCCTTTGCAATAGATGAACCTACACTTGTCTTACCGACTCCGGGAGGGCCTGAAAGACAGATTACAGCTCCCTTGCTTGTTCCTGCCTTCAGTCTGGATGCAAGGAATTCGACAATACGCTCCTTGACTTCCTTCATGCCGTAATGATCCTTTTCAAGCTGCTCTTTGACAGCAACAATGGAATATTGCGGAGCCTCCTCTGTAAATGAGAAGGGGAGTTCAAGTATTGTCTCCACATATACTTTAGAGAGAGTATACTCAGGACTCATAGCATCGAGGGACTCGAGCTTCTCAAGTTCCCTGTCAACAACTTCCCTGTATTGGGGTGGAAGCTGCTTCTGGCCTGCGCGGGTAAAAATGTCTGCAGAGCCGGTCCCTCCCTGGCCGTTTCCCTGAATCTGGCCCAGTTCGGCATTGAGAGCTCTAATCTGCTCTCTGAGGATGGCCTGCCTGTTTCTGTCCTTCACCCTGTTGATGAATTCCTGCTTGACCTGCTCCTCTTTCTCAAGGACATCTTTCTCCCCTGAAATATATGACGTCAGGGAAGTAATCCTCTTCTTCGGGTCAGTCTCCTCCAGAAGTTCCTGTAAAAACTCCTTCGGTGCCGAGACGAGGGCAGATGCAGCATACCAGCACACTGCCTCAGGGCTGTCAAAGTTCGATATATTCACTTCTGTGACAAAATTGAAAATCTGGGTCTTGCTCAATGACATCACAAGGTCCTTGAGAATCCTGGTGTATGGCTGGAGAACCTTTGCCGATACCGGTTTGTCATGAAGTGTCTCCACATCGGCTATTATCGGGAGAGAGCCAATCTGGTAACGTGTTACGCTGACTCTTTTAACTGTGGTAGTGAAAAGATGTATGCAATTGTTCGGCAGTCTTATATATTTGGTGACTTTGACAAGTGTTCCGACCTGCCTGAGTGATTTTATCTCTTCATTGTCCTGGAGGACAGCCAGAAAGTAGCCGTCATGCTCAATAGCCCAGTTGACTGTTCTGACATCATCCGGACGGGCAATCATCAGCGTTGTGAGCGTCTCTGGAAAGAGGGGCCTCTCCTGGATAGGCAGCACAGGGACCTCTGTGATAGTTTCAAGTGTATATTTGTCTTCCATTCATTTTCCTCATTAAGGGATAATATAATAACAAAAAAGAAAATCGTAAGGAAGGCGACACCGAAAGAATAGAGAAACGGGGAAAATTTGTTCCTCGGGCTATTAAAATTGTTGCATTTTGTTGCAGATATGGTATTCTCTCATCAAAGGAAGTTAAAAAATGGACGGAAAACTGATTGTAATAGCAATAGGCGGAAATTCTTTGATTGAAGATAGTAAGCATGTGACAGTACAGAGCCAATATGATGCTGCAAACAAGACAGCAATGCATATTGCAAGACTTGTCAAGGCTGGCAACAGAGTCGTCATAGCACATGGTAACGGCCCCCAGGTCGGATATATCCTCCGCAGAGCCGAGATAGCATCAAGCGAACTTCATACAGTACCGCTTGACAGCTGTGTTGCAGATACACAGGGCGCTATCGGGTACCAGCTGCAGATGGCCCTCGATAACCAGATGGCCAAGGACGGCATAAAGAAGAATATCGCGACAGTCGTGACACAGGTTGAAGTAAGGGATGATGATCCTTCATTCAAGAAGCCGACAAAGCCTATTGGCTCCTTCATGAGTGAGGAAGTTGCACTCGAGCATAAGGAAAAAGACAATTGGAGTGTTGTTGAGGATGCAGGAAGAGGCTGGAGAAGGGTAGTTGCTTCCCCGAAACCGGTTTCTATCATCGAGCTGGAGACTATCAAGTGTCTCTTGGACAACGGCATTATCGTAATTGCAGCAGGTGGTGGCGGAATACCGGTTGTGAAGGCCAAGGATGGGACACTCACAGGAAAGGAAGCAGTTATCGACAAGGATCTTGCAGCAGCTATGCTTGCTAAGGATCTCAAGGCCGATATGTTTGTTATTTCCACAGCAGTTCCCAAGGTCTGTCTGAACTACGGCAAACCCAATCAGAAGACTCTTGATGAAATGAGCGTGAAGGAAGCAGAGGAGTACATGGCAGAAGGCCACTTCGCTCCGGGGTCAATGCTTCCGAAAATCCAGGCTCTCACAGACTTTGTCAAGTCAACAGGAAACATGGGTATAGTAACAGATCCGGAGAATCTGTATGACGCAGTCTACGGGACAATGGGAACAAAGGTTGTAAAAGGTTAACGGTTCTCTCTCTTGAGAAAGAACGGAAGGGCTTCTGCAGAATACAGCAGGATTGCTGTGATTGCGGGGGCCCATATATTTTGAATAAGGATGGAACTTAAAATAAGTCTCAAGAGGACAGTCAATACAGAGACGGAGAGCATGATTATACCTGTTCTGCTGATGTTTTTTCTGATCCTTTCTTCTTTTATGTTCCTTTCACCTTTATGACTGCAGCCCAGTGAGGCAAAGTGCAGGATTGCACTGATTATGCATAGCGGTGTGATTATAAATACATTAAGGTTGGAATGTGTCACGTAGTGTATTGTGAATAGCTCAAAGAAGATCAATATGAGGCTCATGAGACTGAAGAGGGTGAAAACAAGAGCGAGGATTATGTCCCAGACCTTCTGGTAACCATAGCGGTATGAAAGGAAAGATATAACGGCCAGTGCAAGGCCAAAGACAAGGGAGCAGAGTTCGAGGGACCACTTCTGTGGAGTTGATTTTCTGCCCATTGTGGTATATACGGCTTCGCTTTGTGTGTTCTGGTATTCCTCAATGGCTTTTTCGAGATTCGCCGGCAGGTAGCATTCCTCCCACCTCGTTATTTTTCTGTCCACAGAGGAGCCGAGCATGTAGTTGATAATCCAGCTGGAGAAGAATGTGGAGCGTGAGAGATGACGTGCAACGCCGTAGCGGATAGTCTCTCCGCTTTCCTGTCCTTTGAGCCACGTTTCGAATTCCCCGCCTGTTACATATGAGTAGATATCTCTCAGCCTTGTTGCGCAGTTATCGTTGAAGTAGTCGTAAAGATATGTCCTGTTCTCTTCCTCGGTGTTGTAGATGAGGAAGGAGAAGAGCGCTTTCTTCTGGTTGTTTGTAAGGTCAAGTTCCAATAGTGATACGCTTCTGTCATCCTCCTTCAGACTCTCTATCCTGTAAACGGCATAGGTCTCCCATACCTGGTAATAGAGCTTACCAAGAATGAAATTAGGAAGGAACGTCTCATCAAATGTGAAGATGCCGTAGTCAAAGGCAACCGGTGCCGCTCCCTCCATCTCGATGACGAATGCAGAGTGCCCGAAGTTCTCCCATATGGCAGAGCCTTCTCCTCCTGTCAGAAGGTAGATTTTCATGCCGTCGTAGTAACTCTCCTCGTCTGCTGTCACTTCCTCTGCCTGGAAGGATGCAAGTTCCTCCTTGGAGGAAAACAAATCGTCCCTGATTTCAATCTTGGCATTCAGAGAGAAGAGGGTAAGTAGAAGAAGAAAAACTGCGACAGTACGTTTCATGCTTATAATGATAATAACAACTTTATCCAAGGGAAAGGGCGAACGGGTTTTCTTCTTCCCGATTTCAGTTATTCTCTTTCTCAGGAAAATACAGATCATTCATCTGTTCTATGAAGGAAAACCAGTTTGGATTTTTGCTTTTTTCTGACTTTGCCAGGTAGTATTGGTATTTGTAAAGAAGCCGGAGGCCTTTATCGGTATATCTCCCTGTATGATGCAGGTAGAATATTACATCATACATTCTCAGAAGTTCCATGTTTTCTAGTCCTGTATGCAATTCCTTTGCATGCCCTATCAGAAGTGCCGGTAGGTTATCATTACTGGCAAAATAGAGAAAATTCTTTACTGCCATAAATGACAGTGATCTTATTTCTCCCCTGTCGCTGGAATTATCAAACTCAGGTTCATATTTTGAGAATACCGAAAGTTTATGTATGTATGTCTGCAGCAATGCCTTTTCTCTCTTTGTAAGATAATCATCTTCATATACCTTGAGTCGTGAGG
>CAVIAZ010000057.1:0-10770 GCA_963640795.1 bacterium
TTCCAGTTATTTCTGAATGAGTGTTTCAACATTATAGCGAAGCCTCATCATCTTCTGTGTCAACCAGACATTCTCATTAAAATAAACAGCATTAACGTCACTTTTGCCTGTGGCGGTAATGAATGTGAGATATTCGGCTTTAAGGTTCATTGATTTGGCTCTTTCTTCGGAGAGGTATACAACTGTCTGATAAGAGTAGAAGATATGAAAGAGACTCAACCAGTGGTAAAGATGCATGAAATCAACCTACGGTATGTGTGAACGTTTGATAATTCCGTCTATGCTTGAGTTATGAAAGGAGGTACTTGATATGGACCAAATCAGGATAGGTAAATTCATCGCATCCTGCAGAAAGGAACAAGGGATGACTCAGGCTGTCCTTGCTGAGAAGCTCGCAATCAGTGATCGGGCAGTATCAAAATGGGAGACAGGAAAGTGTCTGCCTGATTCTGGGATTATGCTGAAACTATGTGCCCTTCTGAAAATTAATGTAAATGAACTCTTATCGGGAGAAAGAATTATGGTAGAGGTGTATGATAAAATAGCAGAAGAAAATCTCGTGGCGATGAGCCGAGAGGTTGAAGAGAAGAACAAAGAGATGCTGCGGATGGAATACTGGATTGGGGTGCCGACCACCATTTCAGGACTATTTATCGTGTTTGTCGCTTCATTTATAGAGATGGCGCTTTGGCTGAGAATTATACTTATCGCATTTGCTCTCATGATGATATTTACATTCGCTTTTATCGCTGTAGCCATCGAGCAAAAGGCCGGATACTATGAATGCTGGAATTGTCACCATAGGTATGTTCCTACATACTGGCAGACAAATCTTGCTGTGCACAAGGGACGTACGAGGTATATGAAATGCCCGGAATGCGGGGAAAAAAGCTGGAATAAAAAAGTTCTTACAAAAGAGTACTAAGACAGATCAAGGCTCCACTCTACTGATTGGGTTCAGTGTGTGGCCTTCTTTATGCATCACTTCAATTGTGAACTCAAGGTTGAATTTTGTGGTTGTTGTGGTCGGCAAAATTCTTATCCCCTTGATGAGCTTCCGGTGATGTCGGTTTTCTATAAAATGCAATATCTGCTGTTACTGAGACTTCTCCCGTCCGTCTACTGAGAGATGACTCTATTGACTCAATTTGGGTGGTGACTATACTTTTCCGGTATGAGTGAAACGGTGATTGGAAGGAGATTCGGACACTCCTCTTTTTTTATGGACTTCATAAAGAAGAACTTTGTGATGGTGATTGCCCTTGTGCTGGCTGTTGTGACATCTGTCATAATTCCGCCGGATTCAAGTTATATCGGATATTTCGATTTTAAGACTCTTACATGTCTCTTCTGTGTGCTTGCTGTAGTATCGGCACTAAAGGACATCAATTTCTTCTATCTCATCGCAAGGAAGATTACCCATGTCTTCGGCACAACCAGACTGGCCGTGCTTGCCATTGTCTACATTACATTCATAGGCTCAATGCTCATTGCCAATGACATGGCACTTCTGACGTTCCTTCCTCTTGGTACTCTTGTCCTGATGACAACAAAGAAAGAGAAGTATCTTCCGTTCTGCTTCATAATGCAGAATATTGCTGCTAACCTCGGGGGGATGCTGACTCCGTTCGGGAACCCGCAGAATCTCTTCCTCTATTCAAAATTCAACATCCCCAACGGGGAGTTCCTGTCGATAATGGCGCCTCCGTTTCTTTTTTCCATCACCCTTATAACTCTTCTTTGCATCGTCTTCGTGAAAAGCGAGAAGATTGAGATAGATGATGACCCGATTGTCCTCGACAGGAAGAAGACGGCAATTCTTCTCCTTCTCTTTGCCTTTTCAATTATCATTGTCTTCAGGGTTGTGCCGTATTATCTTGGTCTTATCGTAGTTCCTCTTGTTCTTCTTTTTGTTGACAGGAAAGCTCTTTTAAAGGTTGACTATCCGCTGCTTCTTACATTTGTATTCTTCTTCATCTTTGCAGGCAATATGGGGAGAATGGAAGGAGTGAGGAGGTTCTTCTCATCCTTTCTCGAGAAAGATACTCTTGTCTTCTCCACTCTTTCCTGCCAGGTAATCAGCAACGTCCCGTCAGCAATATTGCTCTCGCAGTTCACTTCTGATTACAGGCATCTTCTCCTCGGCGTTAATATCGGGGGTGTGGGGACGCTGATAGCAAGTCTGGCTTCTCTCATCACATTCAGGGAATACTCTCATCTGTATCCTCAGAGAAGGGGGAAGTATATCGTGGAGTTTTCTCTTTTCAACTTCTCTTTTCTTGTTCTTCTCATACTTTTTGAAAAACTTATCGGATGCTAATTTCCAAGTTAAGGGGGTAAGATTTATTAAAATTGTAAAAACTACCCCCTTAAGTGGCATTTAACGGTTCTTTCTGATATCATAATCCCTAGGAGAAAGGTATGAGACTATACAGAAGGGAGAACTACCTCTCTAAAATCAGGGGCTTTTATCATGATACCGGTATGATAAAGGTTATAAGCGGGGTCAGAAGGTGTGGAAAATCCTGTCTGATGCACACCATTGCCGAAGAACTTGAAGAGGGTGGCGTTCCCAGTAGTAATATTGTTTTCATCGACTTGAAAAAACGTGGTTACAGCCAGATCGATACACCTTCAGAGCTTGTGAGAGTAATAGACGAAAAGTGTTCAGCTGAGGGGGTAAAGTATCTCTTCATAGATGAAATACAGAACGTGAAGGGCTTTGAGGAGGTTATCGAGGAATACAGACTTGAGGAAGAGTATTCCATATTCATCACCGGCTCCAATTCCTACATGCTGAGCGGGGAACTCTCAACTGTCCTTACCGGAAGGTACATAGACTTTGAGATGTTTACCCTGACTTTTGAGGAGTACCTCAAAATGAAGGAATTTTACAACCAGCCGGTAAGTACTAACCTGACAGAGGAACTTGACAGATATATTCTCGAGGGCGGATTTCCCAAGGCCCTGGATTATGAGCGCATTGAAGACAAGAGGCAATATGTGAAAAGCGTAATCGGTGAAATATATCTAAGAGATATAACTAAGCGCGTCAAGATAAGGAACAGGGAAGCTTTCAGCAAGGTCCAGACTTATATCATCAATAATTTCGGTTCCCCTACAAGTATTGGAAATATACTTGAGGAACTGAAAAGGGAAGGCCTCTCAATGAAGCGGGAGACTCTCAGAAAATATATACAGATACTTGTTGATTCAAAGATTATATATGAATGCAAGCGGTTTGATTTGAAGACCAAATTATCCATCCACGGCGAGCAGAAGTATTACCTGGCAGACCTTTCATTCTACTTTGCAAATAACGTGGACAACAGGATTAACTATGGCCCTGTTCTCGAGAATGTTGTCTATCAATATGCCCTTTCGAAAGGTTATGAAGTAAGTGTCGGACGGGCCGGGAGACTTGAGTGTGATTTCATTCTCAGAAACCAGGAAATGAATTATTCGTATGTCCAGGTTGCTATGACAATCCAGAACAGCATTGAAACTGAAAACCGAGAATATGCCCCACTGGAGACCATCAGGGATAACTATCCGAAATATGTCATGACACGAAATGACATGATTCAGCAACGTAATGGCATTATCCACGTGAATATACCTGATTTCATGAAAAACGGCAGATTGTTCTGATAACCGGAGCGTATCTTGCGGTTTAAGGGGGTAAAAATTGATAAAAATGTAAAAACTACCCCCTTAAGTGGCATTTAACTCTCTCAGTCAGAATATGTGAGATAAGACTTCAACTATGCTTTCTGTCTTTGATGCGTCGAGAGAAGCGTAGTTCATGATGTAAGTATTTCTCTTTTCTCCGGGACATGTTTCCGCGTTGTGGTAGAAGCCGGAAAGGGCAACAAGGCCTATCCCTTCTTCTTTTGCGTCCCGGATGATTTCATCTTCGCTTCTGGAGGTGTGTACATGAAGGAGGAAGTAGAGTCCGGCCTTCTCCCCGGTTATTTCAATCCTCTCTCCCAGTTTTCTCTTCAATGCGCTTAGAAAAGTGTCTCTTTTCCTCCTGTAATATGTCCTCATTCTGTTGATGTATCCTCCCATCTTTCCGCTTTCCATGAATTCATTGAGAGTGTATTGCTCGAATGTTGAGACAGAGGAGGAGTAGAAGGAGAGTTCCCTCCTGTATTTGTCCATAAGCCTGTCCGGGAGAACCATGTAACTTATCCTTACAGATGAGGAGAGTGTCTTGGAGAATGTGTTGAGATAGATTACGCATCCTATTGTGTCTATTGAGGAGAGGGATGGAATGGGCTTCCCGTCAAGTCTGAGCTCGCTGTCGTAGTCGTCCTCGATTATCCACCTTCCGCTCTCTTCTGCTGCCCAGGCAAGTAGTTCGTACCGCCTCGATACCGGCATGACAATTCCTGTCGGGTATTGGTGTGATGGTGTTATGTGGAGGACGCAGGGGGAATTTTCTCCCGGGATTATGCCGCATTCGTCAAGGGGGAGGTGAACAACCTCTGCACCTTCTTTTAGGTATATTTTCTCCTCTTTTCGGTATCCTGGATCCTCTATGCCATATACCTTATCTCGTCCTATCAGGGAGATGAGGAGGGAGTACAGGTATTCACTTCCTGCACCTATAACAATTCTCTCCGGGGAGACGGAGAGCCCCCTGTATTCCTCCAGGTACTTCTGTATGCTTCGTCTGAGTTCAATAGCACCCTCTGACGGCGGATTATCGAGAAGTTTTTCCTTCTTTTCTGCAAATACCTTTCTTGTGGCTTTCACCCAACTCTCGAACGGGAAGAGATCGCACGGGGTCCTGCTATCACGAAAGTCTGCAAGAGGATATGGCTTCCTCTCTTCTGCCACCACATCCTGTAATATTTCCTTCCTCTCTCTATTCTTCCTCTCTGGAAGGGACGATAAGTCACAGATGTAGAAACCGCTTCTTGGCTTTGATGATATGTATCCTTCATCGAGAAGCAGTGCGTAGGCATTCTCCACTGTTATGACGCTTATGCCGTTATTGACTGCGAGATTCCTTTTTGAAGGTAGTTTTCCCCCGGGAGGAAGGACTCCAGAGATAATATCGCCACGGATGGCATTGTACAGGGCAATATAAAGCGGTCCGTCACACTCTTTGAGATTGTAAGTAAGCATAAGACCTCGTCTGGTATTAAATCTGACCATAATATAATTCTTATTTTTGGATATTTCAATAAGGTCAAATATGTCATTATCCTTCTTCTATCCGGAGGTATAAGGATGAACAGAGATAAAAATGAAAGGTATGAGCTCAATAAGAGCCTGGCCAGGATGCTCAAGGGCGGTGTCATAATGGATGTCACAACTCCAGAGCAGGCAAAAATTGCAGAGAATGCGGGAGCATGTGCTGTTATGGCACTGGAGAAGATTCCCGCTGACATAAGAGCTGCTGGGGGAGTTGCCAGAATGAGTGACCCGAAGATGATAAGAAGTATCCAGGAGGCGGTGTCCATCCCCGTTATGGCAAAGTGCAGGATAGGGCATTTTGTGGAGGCACAGGTCCTTGAGGCAATAGAGATTGACTACATTGATGAAAGTGAAGTCCTCTCTCCAGCTGATGATGTCTATCACATTAACAAATGGGATTTCAAGGTTCCCTTTGTATGCGGTGCAAGGGACCTTGGAGAAGCATTGAGACGCATTAATGAAGGGGCAGCGATGATAAGGACCAAAGGGGAGCCCGGTACAGGTGATATCGTACAGGCAGTAAGACACATGAGGATGATGAACTCTGCAATAAGAAAAATAGTTTCTATGCGTCCTGATGAACTCTATGAGGAGGCAAAGAACCTCTCTGTTCCGTTTGAACTTGTAGAGTATGTCCATGAGAACGGGTCATTGCCTGTTGTGAACTTTGCGGCCGGTGGCGTTGCGACGCCTCAGGATGCGGCATTGATGATGCAGCTCGGAGCTGAAGGTGTCTTTGTCGGATCTGGAATCTTCAAGTCAGGTAACCCCGAGAAGAGGGCTGATGCAATAGTGAAGGCTGTAACCAACTTTAGGGACGCTAAACTTATTGCCACTCTCAGTGAGGATTTAGGCCAGGCTATGGTCGGAATCAACGAGGATGAGATAAGCCTTCTCATGGCAGAAAGGGGAAGATGATATGAGAGTCGGTGTCCTTGCCCTCCAGGGGGCATTTATCGAGCATGTCAGAAAGCTGGAAGAACTTGGCATTGATGCATACGAGCTCAGAAAGAGCGAGGATCTAGAGATGTCACTTGACGGTATTGTCCTCCCGGGAGGGGAGAGTACTGTCCAGATGAAACTCCTCAGGGAACTGGGAATGTATGACACATTAGAGAAAATGATACTCTCCGGTGTCCCTGTCCTCGGTACATGTGCAGGACTTATCCTCCTGGCATCAGGTATAGAAGAGCAGGACGAGGTCTGTTTTGCGACAATGCCCGTCAGGGTGAGACGCAATGCGTATGGGCGTCAGCTTGGAAGCTTCCACACCCTTGGAACTGTTGAAGGGATAGGTGATGTCGAGATGACATTCATCCGTGCACCTGTTGTGACAGAGTGCGGGAGCGGGGTTGAAATACTATCACGTGTCGGTGATGACATTGTGGCTGTCAGATATAAGAGGCAGTACGCTCTCTCGTTCCATCCCGAGCTTGAGAGCACAGCGGATGCCGAGTGGATATACAGGCGTGTGTTCTTTTCTCACTCATGAAACATCTTCCTGTACTCTTTCGGAGTAAGTTTGTAGAAGCGTCTGAATTCCTTTGAAAAGTAGCTTGGAGAATCGAAACCGGAGCGGAGGGCAACTTCGCTTACTGTCACATGCACTTCTTTTCTGAGAAGGTCGGCACCTCTCATAAGCCGGTACTTTAATAGGTATTTGATGGGAGTGGTTCCTGTGGTGCGCTTGAAGCATCTGAGTGTTTCTCTCCCGCTGAGGGACACACGGGATGAAATATCCTTAAGTGTCAGCGGAGAAGCGTAGTGCTTTTCGATATAGCTGAGCATCATTTCCGTACGGAGAGAGTCGGTAGATTTATCCTCCCTCTCCTCCTTCATGCTGTTTCTGAGATCTGCAAAGACTGAAAAGAGGAGCTTTGAGAGATTCTCCCTGACTGTGAATTCCCATGCCTCTTCGCATTCCCTCTCTGCTTCATAGGCTTTATCGAAGAGTGTTGAGGAATCACTCTTGTTGATTACATGAAAGAGGAATCCTGTCTTTATGAGCGGTCCCACGTACCTCGTGTAGAATGCAGAACTCTTGTCTCCTGTAATAAGAAAAGGGGAGAAGACGAAGGATTTGAGGACGTAACCGGGAGACCCTTCAATATAGTGGAGGGTGTTTGAGTTTATAAGGGCGACTGTACCTTCTTCAAGTCTCTCTTCCCTCCCCGGAACACGGAGAGTGCAATTTCCTTCGCTGAGGAAGACAACTTCAAATTCGTCATGCCAATGCCATGGGACAATCTCAGGGGAGGAGTAAGATTTCTCTGTTGAGTAGATGGCACATGGAAACTCTGCTGTTCCGTGTGCCTGTTCCTCCCTCATGCTTTTGTCTGTTTTTACTTTGCATTGTTCTGAATTCATGATTTTGTCACTTTTGTTATAATATATGGCGAAATATTCTTTGAAGCAACTTACTTCACGGCGATATTATTCACAATATGTTTATGTTGCTGCTACCTGTTATTTATATTTCATTTGTTTCTCTGGGCCTTCCTGATGCTCTTCTCGGTTCGGCATGGCCGAGCATATATCCCGCATTCGGGGTCCCTGTATCGTATGCGGGAATCATCTCGTTCATAATAGCATTCTGTACAATTATTTCGAGCCTCCAGAGTGACAGGCTCACCAGGAAGTTTGGTGCCGGGCTTGTAACTGCAGTAAGCGTGGCTGTCACAGCTCTGGCTATCTTCTGTTTCTCAATCTCTTCCAGTTTCATTTCTCTCTGTCTCTGGGCTGTTCCGTATGGTCTCGGAGCCGGAAGCGTTGATGCTGCCCTCAATAACTATGTGGCACTTCACTACAAGAGCAAACACATGAGCTGGCTCCACTCGATGTGGGGAATAGGTGCAGCTTCCGGCCCTTATATCATGGGGTGGGTGTTGGCTGGAGGTGGCACATGGAACGGAGGATACCGTGTGATTTCTTATCTTCAGACTGTGATTACTCTCCTCCTTTTCATGAGCCTACCTCTATGGAAAAAGGACAGAGAGGATGAGAAGAAAGAGGGGAAGGAGAAAACCCTGGC
Source organism: bacterium (assembly GCA_963640795.1). Classification (GTDB taxonomy): domain Bacteria; phylum Spirochaetota; class Spirochaetia; order Sphaerochaetales; family Sphaerochaetaceae; genus Ornithospirochaeta. The sequence continues at coordinate 8,240 of CAVIAZ010000057.1, forward strand.
GCTCAGGGATGTCCTCTCCCTTCCGGGTGCTAAACCTGCTTTTCTCTGTTTCTTCGTCTATTGTGCACTTGAGCAGACAACAGGGCTTTGGGCGTCAAGTTACCTCACTCTCTACAGGGGGATGAGTGCTGAAACTGCCGCATCCTTTGCAAGCATGTTCTACATAGGAATCACCGTTGGTCGTATCTTCTCGGGATTCCTTTCAATCAAACTCGACGATGACAGGATGGTGAGAGTTGGACTTTCTGTCCTGGCCGTTGGTGTTGTCATTCTGCTTTTGCCATTGGGACAATATGGTGCTGTAGTGGCTTTTGTGATTATCGGGCTTGGGTGTGCTCCTGTTTATCCGAGTCTTATCCACTCAACACCTACACACTTTGGTAAGGAAAACTCCCAGGCTGTGACAGGGCTTGAAATGGCCTCTGCTTATGTCGGGACGTCTCTCATGCCTCCGTTTTTCGGTGTCATTGCAGAGCATATAAGCGTAATGCTTCTTCCTTTTTATCTTCTTTTCCTGCTCGTTATCTTGACTCTGATGCATACAGTTACCATCAAGCGGACAGGGAGAGCCTGACATATTGATAGTTTTTGCCACTATGAGAGAGAATAACCTCTGTGAGGTGATTTTGTATGGAGAGAAAGATTGGATTTGGAATCGTAGGGCTTGGAAATGTTGCTGCCACCCATGCCTATGCACTTGAAAGGAGTGAGCATTGTTTCTTGAGGGCTGTATACAGTCCCGATCCGGCCAAGTGTGAAAAGTACAGAAGAGAGTACGGGTGTATCGCATATTCTGATTTGGAATCCTTTCTGGGCGATGAAAAAGTTGAGGTTGTGCTTGTTGCGACTCCCTCGGGCCTTCATGAAGAGACGGCGATTCCTGCACTCAAGGCCGGTAAGCATGTTCTTGTCGAGAAGCCTATTGAGATAAATGAAGAGAAAGCCGAGCGGATAATCGGGGAAGGAAGAAGACAGGGCCGTCTCGTCGGTGGAATCTTCCAGAACAGATTCTATGATGGGTCTATGCTGATAAGAAAGGCGCTTGATGAAGGACGTTTCGGCCGTGTAGTGATGGTGGAGGCATCCCTGAAATGGCAGAGAAGCCAGGCTTATTACGACTCCGGGGCATGGCGTGGTACGTGGGATATCGACGGAGGTGGCGTATTGATGAACCAGGGCATACATGCCATCGATCTCCTCTCATGGTTCGGGGGAGATGTGGAGTCTGTCTCCGGGCTTACCGGAACTCTCTCTCATGAGAGGATTGAAGTTGAGGACAATGGAGTTGCCGTCCTGAGATTCAGAAGCGGGGCACTCGGTGTTATTAATGCATCAACAAGTATTTATCCGGGGTTCGCAAGAAGAATCGAGGTTTGCGGGACAGAAGGTTCAGCAATCCTTGAAGATGAATCATTGACTCTCTGGTCATTTAAAAACGAGAAACCGGAGGATGAGGCAATAAGGGAGAAGTACGCGAGAGTTGAATCATGTGGGAGTTCGACGAGTGCCACTGACCTTAATTGGGTCGGTCACATGAGACAGTTTGATGACTTTGCTTCTGCAATTCTCGAAAACAAGGATCCTCTCGTAACCGGAGAAGAGGCATTGAAGAGTATAAGACTCATAAAAGCAATATATACCAGCCAGATGGAAGGACGGCTCATAAGTCTCTGAATATGAGAAAGAATTATCTTAAAGCTGTCTTCTCCATGCTGATTTTCGGTACTATCGGCATATTCCGGCGTTATATTCCGCTCCCGTCGGGGCTTCTTGCTTTGAGCCGTGGTCTTCTCGGAGGCCTTTTTCTCCTTATCCTCCTGAAAGTACAGAAGAAGGATGTGAAGGCCGGAAAGCACAATCTCATACTCCTTGCCGTTACGGGGGCTCTCATAGGGTTTAATTGGATACTGCTCTTTGAGAGCTACAATTATACAACTGTCCAGGTTGCCACACTCTCATATTACATGGCACCCACATTCGTACTCCTCATGTCACCTTTATTCCTGGGTGAAAAACTTTCCCCTAAAAAGCTCTTATGTGCATTGTGCTCTGTCATGGGGATGGTGCTTGTATCTGGAGTTGCGGACGGGGGAGCTCTTTCCGCTGATGATGTCACAGGCATAATCTACGGCCTCGGGGCAGCTATTCTTTATGCCACTGTGATAATTCTGAATAAGAAAATCAGGGGAGTTGACGCAGTATATAAGACAATGCTTCAGCTATTCTCAGCATCCATCACAATCGTCCCGTATATCCTTCTGAGGGAGGATGTGAGAGCAGTTGAGATTACTGCAGTATCTGCTTTGATGCTTGTTGTAGTCGGTGTATTTCATACCGGGTTTGCTTACTCCCTCTATTTTGGGTCAATGGAAAACCTCTCTGCACAGTCAGTGGCATGCCTGAGTTATATCGATCCGGTATTTGCACTTATCCTCTCAGGTGTGGTTCTGCATGAGTCTCTGTCTCTTTGGGGACTTATAGGAGCGATAATGATTATTGTGTCATCTGTTTGTGGAGAAATTAACCTCCAA
>CAVIAZ010000058.1:0-10735 GCA_963640795.1 bacterium
ACATCCAGCCGGAATTTCCTTATTTTTTCCTTATTTTTTCACTATTTCATCCCATGCAGCCTATTTCATTGTCATCTTCCTTTGTGAAAGTGACAGAAGAGCCGGAGATGGGTTCTATCTCAAAGTAGCCTATGCGGGAGCGTGTGAGCTTTATCTCATCATAGGAGAGTGACCATGTCGGGGTAAGGGGAGAATCTGTAACTCTCTCGGGATAGAGGAAGAGGTAAAACCCGTCCCTCTCATAAAGTGTATAACCGTCCTCACTGTAGCATTCCCTGAATCTGCTTGAGATGAGGCTTTCTGTGAATTTCTCTTTTGTCATATATCCATCTTACACTTTTTGTGTCTGTTTTGCTTTCTTTGGTTTATACTTTTTCCCAGGAGAAAGAAATGAAGAAACATATAGTCTGCCTCGGCGACTCAAACACACACGGCTATGCTGCTGATATCACAGACACAGAGGACAGGACAAACAGGTTCAACGAGAATGAGAGGTGGACTCAACTTCTCCAGAAAGGACTGGGAGACAGTTACCTTGTGCTTGAGGAGGGACTGGGGGGAAGAACGACTGTTTTTTCAGATCCCCTCCATGAGGGTATGGACGCACTTTCTGTCATCTACCCCATCCTCATGAGTCATGAAAGGGTCGACCTCCTTGTTATCATGCTCGGGACAAACGACACAAAGGAACGCTTCAATGCGTCTCCAACTGTAATATCATGCGGACTCGACAGACTTATAAAGAAGGCTAAATCTATCGACTGCTGGAAGACAGAACCGAATATACTTGTCGTCTGTCCTCCTCCAATCAGGGATGAATTCAAAGAGGTGTTCACTGAGGAGTGGATGGGAGCTGAGTGCGTCAAAAAGAGTAAAGAGCTTCCTCCTCTTTATGAGGCTGTATGCAGAGCTAACGGAGTAAGCTTCATTGATGCGAGGGAATGTGAGTTCAATAAGGTTGACTGTATGCACCTTACACGTAAAGGGCACAAAGCTCTTTCTGAGCTTCTCCTTCCACGTGTCAGGAGTCTGACTTCTTCCTCTTCTCGAGGTACTCTTCCTGTGTAAGCCCTTCAAGCCGGGCAGCCTCTTCATCACTTATGTGCTTCTTGTAATTCTTCTCAAGAAAGAAGGACGAGAAGAGTGCCCACATACATGGAGTAACGAATGCCGGTGACCAGTATGATACTGTCCACACTGTGAGTTCTATCGACAACAAGACCATCACAAGTGTTGACGGGAGGTGCGCTATTGTAAGGGTGAATGCTGTTTTTATGAGATCTTTATTCTTCATCTCGAATCTTCCAAGAAGTGGAAAGAGATTGAGAAGAGTTCCCGCAGGGAGAATGAGAAGTACATAATAGAATGTGAAGAGAAATGCCCCTGTACGAGATGATGAATTCTCCTTCATCAGGGCATATCCCCAGACAAAGAAGAAGATGAACGGAATACAGATTAAAGTGAGAATTATCCCCTGTTTGAGATTCTTTCTGAAGGATTCGAAGTAGGTTTTGAACGGGGTGTTATCCCCGTAGCGGAAAGCTTTGACAGTTGCAGTGTAGAGAGCACTCAGGGAGGGACCGAGTGTCACAACACCAAGAGAGCAGAAAACACAGCAGAGCGAGAGTCCGACAAAGTCGACACAGCGCCCGAGAAAGCGCCACGGCTGCTGCTCGGGATTGAAGAAGCTCATCAGATGTTCATCTCCATAAGGGATGAGTAGATGAGATCTGCCAGTATTCTATGGCTTTCCGGCGTGAAATGTATTCCGTCAACACCACTCTTTATCTTTCCTTCAGGATTAAGGAAATGCACTCCCGTATTCTCAGCAACACGCTTATAGGTTTCCCCGTAGAGTCTGCTCTCCTTTTTTATCTCATCACTGAGTGCAGTCTCCTCTCCGTAGGGAATCGGAGCAACAAGAAGAATCTTCACTCCATGAGGGAAGACCGGAGTCTTAGTGCGGTAGATGCAATCAGCATTCTTCAAGAGTCTTATGATTTCGGTTATCCCGAGCTCTATCCTGTCCATATGATGGTCACAGAGATCATTGGTTCCGAGCATAACGACAGCAGCATCAAGCGGGAGCTGGGACTTCAATATGTACCCAAGGGCTTTCTTGCCGTTGAGAAGATCGTCAAACCCCGTATCGAAGACAGTGGTGCGTCCCGTCATTCCCTCTTCCACCACATCATACGCCTCTCCAAGCCTCTCCTCCAAGAGCCTTGTCCAGCGCTCGCTTTCACTATAGCGCTCTGCTGTTCCGGGGATATAACCCCAGGTGTTCGAGTCACCGAAACAGAGAATCCTTTTCTTCATCTTATATCTCCGGATGTTTTTCCCTGAAGTGGTAGTACGCCCCGATGAGCCCCGCTTCATTGTCATAGACTGCCTTCCTGACCTCTGTCCTGTCCCCGATAAGAGGGTTAATTATAGAGCGGTATTCTTCACGTATAGCATCAACGAGTCCCTCGTTTCTCATTATCCCTCCGCCGAGGACAATCACGGCCGGGTTGAGGATATATGATAAAGAGACCATCCCATCTGCTATCGACTTTATCATTATGCAGAGATCTGCAAAGGCATCCATATCGCCTTTTCTAGCCTCTTCCATAACCCTCAGGCCGTTCCAGGAGAAGGGAGGATCATTCTTCATTTTCTCAATTCTTCTTGAAAGGGCTGAGGTTGAGCCCATGCTCTCCAGTGTTCCACCGTCAACTTTAATATAACCAACTTCACAGAAGGAGAATGTATTACCCTTCAGGAGTTTCCCGCCGAGAGTAAATCCTCCCCCTATCCCGGTTCCGACAGCAAGGGAAAGCACCGAGCCGAATCCTTTTCCCGCACCTGAAATACTCTCGGCAAGGGCCACACAATTCACATCATTCTCGACTTCTGTCACTAGTCCCGTCTCCTTCTCAAGATACTTCTTTATCTCGAATCCGGTATATGACGGCACCTGTGGCAGGGAGAAGAATACTCTCCCCTTCTCGGAGTCTATCATGGCAGTGGAGGAAACACAGAGACCGGACGGTGAATACTTACTCTTCATCTCCCCGACAGCAGAGACGACATCCTTCATCCAGCATTCGGGGCCTCTCTCCGCCCGGGTAGGGAACTGCCCGCTTTCAAGGACAATTCCATCCTCACTGACAACACCCCACTTTACTGCTGTTCCCCCGATATCGAGTGCGGAATAAACTTTCATTCTATGCCTCAATAGCCTCTGTATATTTCTTCGTTATAAGTTGCGGACGAGTTATCGAAGAGCCCACAACAACAGCAAATGAACCAAGGTCCAGGACCCTTCTTGCCTTCTCTGGAGAATCTATGTTCCCTTCGCAGATTACCTTATGCTTGACAGAAGAAAGGACATCCCTGAGGATCTTGAAATCATCTTCGGCTATCTTGAGACCTTTACTCTCTGGAGTATATCCAATCATTGTAGTTCCAATGAAATCAAAACCGAGCTTATCGGCATAGATGCATTCCTCAAGAGTTGAGCAATCAGCCATGAGAAGCTGGTCCGGGTACTCTTTCTTTATCTCTTCAAAGAACTCTTTGAGAGTCTTCCCTTCCGGTCTGAGACGGTCTGTCGCATCAACGGCAATAATCTCCGGCTTCACTTCCATGAGTTCACGTATTTCCTTCATGGTCGGGGTTATGTAAATCTCACTGTCCGGGTAGTCACGCTTGACGATTCCGATGACAGGAAGGTCAACATTCTTCTTTATTTCTGCAATATCTTCCTTTGTGTTTGCCCTGATTCCCTTTGCCCCGCCTTCCTTTGCGGCAAGTGCCATTCTCCCCATGATAAATGAGGAATGGAGAGGCTCGTATGAAAGAGCCTGGCATGAGACAATCAATTTACCTTTTATTTTATCAAAAACATCACTCATATCTAAATTCTCCTTTTCCTGTTCCCGCCTTCATTTTATTATACACATATGAGGAAAGAAACAATGAAACCTGATTATCAAACATTTTCACGCCTTCATAAGGCAATCGACTACATCAATTCACATGACCTCAAGACTCTTCCCACTGGGAAGACTGTCATCGACGACGACATCTACATCAACGTAATGGAAGTCGAGACAAAGACAGAGAACATCTATGAGGCTCATCGTGATTATATCGACATCCACTGTATGATTGACGGAGAAGAGGCCATTGCCATTGCTCCTGTCGAGGAGATGGAAGTCACAGAGGAATACAATAAAGAGAACGACTGTGTCATCGGAAAAGCAAAGGGAGAGAGACATATTGTCAGAACAGGACAGTATTGCATAACAATGCCGTCTGAAGCCCACTCCCCATGCCTTTCGGTATCATCTCCGAAGAAGATCAGGAAAGCTGTATTCAAGGTTCGTTATTAGAGCCTTGAGACAGCCTCATCAATCATTTTAGCGCACTTCTCTACGACGCCCTTGTCACCATCGGTATAAGGATAGAGAGGTGCCCTTACTCCGCCAAGGTCCATGCCGAGCCTGAGGCGGATGACTTCCTTCATGGTTGCATAGAGATTTCCCTTAGCTGAGCATAGGGCATATATTATCTCATCTGCATCATTCTGGATGGCACGTGCCTTCACAATATCGCCCGTCTTGACGGCATCATAAATAGCAAGATAGAGCTCGGGCATGACTGCGTATGTTCCCCCGATTCCTCCGTCAGCTCCGATTGCGAGTCCGCTCACAAGCTGTTCGTCCGGACCGTTGAAGACAACAAATCCACGTCCGCCTTTTGTCCCTTCTGCCTTGAACATCTGAATATCCTGTACAGGCATGCTGGAGTTCTTGACACCTACAACCCTCTCGTTCTTCAGCATCTGTCTGAGTAGAGGAATAGAGAGTGCAACACCTGCAAGCTGCGGGATATTGTAGATGATGAAATCTGTATGCGGAGCCGCAGACGAGATATCATTCCAGTATTTTGCAATAGCATAGTCAGGAAGATGGAAGTAAATCGGAGGGATGGATGCAATTGCATCGACTCCGAGGCTCTCTGCGTGGCGGGCAAGTTCCATGGAATCCTTTGTGTTGTTGCATGCAACATGGGCAATTATTGTAATCTTTCCCTTAGCTTCCTCCATCACAGCCTCAAGCAGGGTTTTCCTGTCCTCTACACTCTGGTAGATACATTCTCCACTGCTTCCACCGACATATAATCCCTTAACGCCCTTACCGATAAGATACTTTGTAAAGGCCTTCACTCTTTCCCTGTCGATTTCCCCGTCGCTGCCGTAGCATGCATAGAAAGCGGGGAATATACCCTTATATTTATCAAGACTCATAGGTCCTCCTCATCAGCCTTTGACTGCGCCCATTGTGATTCCCTTAGTGAAGTATTTCTGGAAAATCAGGAAGACTACAATAATAGGAATACTAGCAAGAGCCGCACCGGCCATAATAATTCCAAAATCAGTGCTGTTCTCTGCCTGCATCGTTGCGATACCGAGTGATATCGTAAGATTGCTGGATTTACTGAGCATGATAAGCTGCATGAAATAATCATTCCAGCTGTTGATGAATGTAAAGATTGCAAGTGCTCCGATTCCCGGTTTGATCATCGGAACGACAATCTCAACAAATGTCTTGGCCTCACTTGAACCGTCTATCCTGGCAGCCTCAAGCATCTCCCTGGGGATTCCTTCTGAGAACTGCTTCATCAAAAAGACTCCGAAAGGCCATCCGACTGTCGGGAAGATGACAGCCCAGAGCGTGTCATAGAGCCCGAGAGCACTCATCTCCCTGATGAGCGGTATCAGGATAACCTGCTTGGGAAGTGCCATAGCACATACAATCAATGTAAAGAGAATCTTCTGCCCGTAGAAGCGCTTCTTTGCCAGGGCATATCCTGCCATCGATGCAGTTATACAGGTGAGGACCATTGCCATGACTGCCATGACAACAGTGTTGAGAAGCCATCTTATTGCTCCCGGAACCCTCGGCCCCTTTATTCCGAAGATTTCAAAGAGAGGCGCAGAACGCTTCGAGAAAAGTCTGTCGAAGTTATCCCAGCTCCAACTGGACGGCCACCACACAGGGGTTGTCGAGTTGATTTCCTTTGCACTCTTGAAAGCTCCCGTCACAATCCAGTAGAGAGGGAAGATAGAAAGTGCGGCCAGGAGGATAATCAAAATAACACAAATTATGTAGTAAGGGCTCTTATTCTGTCTGTTCAAATCCATATCGTCCTCCTTACTTTTCCCTTGCAACGTAGAACTGCAAAGCACTCAGAAGTGCTATGAAGAGTGCAAGTATAATACCCATTGCATTTCCGTAGCCCAGTCTGTAGAGCTTGAATGCAGTGTAGTAAATATAGTACATGACTGTCTGCGTGGAGTTGTTCGGCCCACCGCTTGTGAGAAGCTGAATCAGGGCAAAACACTGGAAGCTGTTGATAGTCGTGATGACGATAATGTAGAGGGTTGTCGGCATGATTGACGGCCACTTTATATGCCAGAATGTCTGCATATTGGTAGCTCCGTCGACCTCTCCCGCCTCAATGAGAGTTGGATCAACGTTTCCGAGTGCGGAGACGTAGAGGACAATCGGCTGTCCGATTGATGTCGTGAGAAGAATCACGATGATACATCCCAATGCCGTGTTGGGATTACCAAGCCAGTTGACGTTCTGGTCAATTACCCCCACCCCCTTGAGAACGTAGTTGAGAACGCCGTAATAGTTATTATAGATCCACTTCCAGACAACAGTAACGGCAACGGAGCCGGTTACGACCGGAAGGTAGAAGATACATCTGAAGGCACTGAGCGCCCAGTTTTTCATCTTGTATATTGTCGTTGCAACCCAGAGGGAGAATGCCGTAACAATAGGAACCGAGACGATAACGATGATGAATGTATTCTTCAATGCTTTCAAAAATACAGGGTCCTGCCACAGTTCAATGTAGTTGCCGAGTCCTATGAACACATCTTTTTTGTTTGCACTTAAGGATGCGTTGAAGAAACTTGTCCATAGACACAGGAGCATCGGGAATATTACGAAACCAAGAAAGAATATTAAGCTGGGCAATAAAAACAGGTAAGCAGAAACTGTCTCTCTGCGTCTTATTGCCTTATTCATAGTGAGGGGTTGTGCCATATATATACCTTAAAACAGCCCCGCCCCATAAGGAGCAGGGCAATGATGAGACTCAGAAGAGTCTATTCAGAATTAGTTTGCAGCTGCGTTAGCCTGAGCAGCGTATGTCTTGACTGCTGTTGCAACGTCCTGTCCAGCACCAACTGCCTGGAGCATGTTCCACCATGCTGTACGTGCATTAGCCCAGCCTGTTGTGACCTGATAGTAGTCGCCGAGGTACTGCATGAGGATGTTGTAGTCGTTCATGATCTGGTTGTCTGCCCAGATACCGGAGAGGTCTTTGCCATTTGCAGATGTGCGTGCAGCAAAGTATTTAGCTGTCTTGATAGCAGCCTCTGTTCCGTTTCCATCGCAGAAATACTTGACGAACTTCTTAGCAGCTTCAATCTTGCCCTCATCTCCGTTGTCGAAGATACCGAAGCCCCAGATACCGCCGTTAAGAGCTGTAACGCCTGTCTCGGACGGGAAGCTCATGAAGACGATCTCTTCGCCGTTGTCTGTCTTGTCGCCTGTGAGCTGCTGAGCAATGTTCCAGCAGAATGCCATCTTGAGAGTTCCGTTCCTGAAGAGGTTGATCTCATCTCCGCCGACGATAGAAGCATCAAATGCAATACCCTTGAGAGACTTGAGTGTCTCGAGAGCCTTGATGTTCTCTGCGCTGTCCCATGTATAAGCTGTGTGCGCTGCATTTGTGAATGTTCCGCCATAGAGACCGTTTACGAGAACTCTTGTTCCCTGGTCGCCACCCTGGCCACCACAGAAAACAGCACCAACTGTTGTGCCATAGTAAGCATAGAGAGCATTGACAGCCTTGATGAAATCATCTGTTGTCCATGTTCTTGTCTCGAGGTTGACATACTTGTCTGCACCTGCAGCCTTGAATGCATCAAGGTTGATAGCCATACAATGAGCTGTCATAACGAGAGGATACTCATAGAGCTTTCCGTCAGCTGTCTGGCATGCATTGAGAGTAGCCGGGATAAGTTCTTTCTTATCTGTTGCATCAAGAAGGTCAGACATATCGACCATGTAGCCCTTAGCTCCCCAGTTAGCAACCAGTCTTTCCGGTCCTTCCATGATGAGGTCAGGAGCCTGTCCTGCAGAAAGAGCTGTGTTGACCTTGTCGTCACCATCTGTATAAGTAAGGTACTGGACCTCTACTTCGATACCTGTCTCTGCTGTGAAGCCTTCAATGAGTTCCTGTACTGCAGCATCATTTCCCCAATCACCGATTGGATATGTCCAAAGAGAGATAGTCTCTTTTGAGGCAGCCTTCTCAGCTGCGCCCTGTGCACTGAGTCCGAAAACGACCATTGTAAGTGCAAGTAAAATGATAATAGCTTTTTTCACTGTCATAATCTCCTTTTTTGTTAGTAACAGCAACGCTTATTAGTAGCGCCTACAAATAAGCATAACCCAGCTTTTTTCTCTTCACAAACAAAAAAGTATAAAAAATGCAAATGTATACATTTTTGATATTTATACAGAAGCCTGTCGGTTTTCTTCCGGCAATATAACGAGTTACCGATTTTTCTCAACACTATCTTTTTACATTTAATACCTTTAAAAGAGGTAAAATATAAAGTTCATTTTTCACTTCAATATACAGCAAGGCAAAAGAGGAAAATCTATCATAAATCCACTTTCATGCATGAATACTCACTGTTAAGTTTTACCTCTTTATGAGACACTACTGGCCTATGGAAAAGAGAGATTCATCTTTGACAGCCAGAGGTATTATCCTCGGCATAGCGGGACTGCTGTTCATAACAGCATCATCAATGTATGTCGCACTGAAGGCAGGTGCACTGCCCTGGCCGACAGTCTTTGTCACAGTGCTCTCCATGACGGCACTCAGAAGGGCGAAGGGGTCCACTCTCCAGGAGATCAACACAACCCATACGCTCATGAGTGCGGGAAGCATGGTCGCAGGGGGACTTGCATTTACTATACCTGGTCTCTGGATACTCGATACTTCAAACACCATCACTCTCATTGCAGTAATGACTGCAAGTGTCGTCGGAGCCCTCCTGGGAACTCTTTTTACTTATATATATAGACCCTCCCTCATAGAGGAACAGAAACTTCCGTACCCGATTGGAGAGGCAGCCTACCAGACATTGGTTTCAGAGAAGGACAAAAAGAGTTCATCCTGGCTCTTCTCATCTCTCGGGGTATCGGGGGTATTCTCATTTGTAAGAGATTTCTGGGGAAAGATTCCTTCTGTACTCACACTCTTTGGTGGAACAAATGTCCTTCCCTCCCTTTCACTGTATCTTTCTCCGATGGCCCTATCAATCGGAGCCATAATCGGCCCTGTTCTTGCTGGAGCATGGGTAATCGGGATGGTATTGGGTTATTTCGTCCTTACCCCGATTGGGATAACAACAGGATTATTCTCATCGGTGGCAGAGGCAGACTCCTTCCGCTCTTCCCTCGGTCTCGGGATTATGATTGGAACCGGTTTTGCGGTTGCTCTGAAAGCACTTTGGTCCCTCTTTAAAAACAGAAAGGAGAAAGTCAGAGTAAAGAATGAAAACAAAGCAGGAGTCTATGCCGTACTTATTATAGTCATCTCCATAGTGGCACTTACTGTACTTACCGAAATGACTCTCATTGAAAGTATTCTTACTGTCGCGGGAGTCGCTGTGACAACATACCTCTCCAGTATGCTTACCGGGCAGACCGGCATAAATCCGATGGAAGTGTTTGCAATCCTTGTTCTCCTTGCCATCCATTCCCTCTGTAAGACAGGCCTTACAGCATCATTCACAATAGCAGCATCAGTTGCTGTTGCCTGCGGCCTCAGTGGGGACGTAATGAATGACTTCAAGTCCGGTTCTCTTGTAGGCAACAATCCGAAAGACCAGACCAGGGCTGAGGCCATCGGAGGAATTATCGGAGCAATTGTCGCAACTCTTGTCCTCTTTCTCATGAGAAAGGCATTCGTCTTCGGCTCTGCAGATATGCCGGCCCCGCAGGCAAAGGCAGTTGCAGCCCTCTCGGGAGGGCTTGAAAACCCGCTCTCTTTCTGGATAGGAGTCACAGTCGGCCTAGTGCTTGCCCTTCTCTCTCTTCCTTCCACTGCAATAGGTCTCGGGATGTACCTCGGTACTTATATCACAACAGCAGTCGGACTGGGAGCACTTATAAGCTGGCTCATAAAGAAACTGAAGTTCACAAAGCTCCAGGAGAAGGAAGCTCTGATCTCGTCCGGGCTTCTCGGAGGCGAGGGATGTGCAGGTGTCATAATAGCTTTCATTACACTCTTCAGGGGTTAAGTGAAAAATTAAGGCCCAACCACTAGAACAAAAAAAGAAAAAAGTCCATTATTCTCCTGTTGAATGAGACCATAGCTCAGCTGGATAGAGCATCAGTTTGCGGAACTGAGGGTCGGAGGTTCGAATCCTCTTGGTCTCGTAACCTAGCGTTTTCTTCTCGAGAACGATGACATATATAAGGGAAGGCATTGCGTCTTCCCATTTTTATTGCCCCCCAATTCCATATTTGACAATGCAACACTTCCAAATATTCACATGTTTGACAGTTTTACGCTGGCAAATATTAGACTTAAAGAGAGACACCAAGAAAAGAAAACCAAGTTCATCAACCAGTTTGAATTGCATAAG
>CAVIAZ010000059.1:0-10683 GCA_963640795.1 bacterium
TTCGACCTGTTCTCATATTGCTGTATTGTTCTTATATTCACTCCCGATTTCTCTGATAGCTCACGCTGGCTGAGTCCGTTGTACTTTCTTATCTCCTGGAGTCTGGACCTGTTGTCCCGGCTCATAATCAGATTATCAGCTATATCCACAAACTTGTTCTCATGTGCCTCATGAAGGGGATTGTACATCCCTGTCACTTCATCAGCAGGGAGAAACCTGTTTATATACTCAAATGTCTTGCCACTCCGCCATTGATAATATGCCAGAATCCATCCCGTCCAGTATTCAGGTGTCCGTCCTCCACTTATGTCCCTTTCGCATGGAAGTATTTCTTTTCCGCTTCGGGATAAAACTTCAAAGACAAGTTCCATCCCCGGCATATTGATATATTTCGGATTACCACGTCCAAACATTGATGCAACACCCGAATTCATAAAGAGACGCATGAACTTTTCCGGGGGAAGATTCTCACAATAACATGCATAGTCAAATGCCTCTCCAAGATTTTTCATTGCATCAGTAAGATAGTCTTTAGAGTATGCGTTCATCATCAGCTGTAATTCTCTCCCTTATGATATCTCTCATGTAGATTCCCTCTATATCGTCATCATCTGTAAGTTCCCTGAATCTTTGTCTTGCTTTCTCATCCCTCTTCAGTCTCAACGGGTAATAAACAAGTGAATCCACTTCTTCATAGCCATCAAACCGGATGTTCTCAAATGCTTTTTCACTTCTGAGCATCACCTGCTCTCCTAATTTTCCGAGCTTCATTGCACGAGAAAGCTGAGAAAGAGAAATTCCGTTAGAGAGAAACGCACGGGCAAAGCTGAAATATGAATCATCTGCCCTGTATCCTTTTATGATGTCAAACTTCTCCATCTCGATATTGAAATTCTCAATAAGCCATTCCTTTCCCATTCTCTCCAAAGAAGTAGTCACTTCAAATTTCCTGTTAATAAGAAGAACCGTCAGCCAATGCAAAGTTGTGTAGTTGCCCAAATCAAGCATCTTCAGAGAATCAAGAGCAAAGAGATACCTGTTCACATAGCCGTTTGCATCCTTCCCGGCAGCCCATTCTCTGGCCATGTCGATATTCTCAGTCGTATAGAAACCCTGGCCGTAGTCATTCCACTTCTTTCCCTCCCCAAAGACAGGCCTTTTCACAATACGGGGAGACCCATGATACAAAACTAAGTCAGACACAAAACTACCTCCATAGAGTTACCCTTACTATAACTCCACAGAGTTATAGATTCAAGCTTATTTCATACAGGCAATCTGTAACTCAGCCAGTCAAGCGGATTGACAACAGGAATATTACGGCTCATTCAGAGAAATGGTGACGGAAAATAAAGTTAGAGAATTTTCTCTCAAAGCAAATCAATACCTGCTGTCGATATCGTGAAGCCAATATAGCTCTGGAGGTTGCCGAATGTCGCACCGGGATTATTCCTGAAGTTCCACCTGTAAGAATATGCAGCGCCCAGAGAGAGGGACATATAATCCATAATCTTGACTGTTCCCTCTGCTTTCAGAGCGAATGTATGTTCGATAACACCATAGAGAGAGAGTCTCCAGAGACTCTCTTCATTATCTATCCCGTCAAGGGTGTAATTCTCTTTCTTATCACCCCTTCCCTTTTCACCATGTGCCATATAGAAGAGAGAGCCCTTTATAGAGAAAGAGGAAGGAACAACATAAGAGCCTCCGAGGGCAAAGACAAGGGAGTCCCCGCCGTATATATACCCGCCGTAAGCAATATCATCATAGTCGCACTCCGTCCGCTTGTAGCCGACAAGATAATCCTGTGAGAAGCAATAATTGCCGTTCTTTTTGTTTGTGACGTTGCCACTTTCATCGTAACACTTGGTATTAAGATACATTCCCGGCATATTGTAGACAGTCTCAGCATAGATATTCATAAGGCCGTCTTTCACTATATCTGAATAGGAGATATTAAAGAGAGCTCCGAAGGCATTGGGGGATACGTATCCGAACTCTTTTGTCTCCCTGTCCACTTCGCTTGCAAGCTGAAGCTGGTCCATTGTCCACTGGAGGTACAAATTCCACTTCTTACCTACTGCCCAGGAAAGATCAACTGAAACCAGGTTATTGGCTTCAAGAATCGTCTCTTCCTTATAGTTAAAATAGTTGTGGATAATCATGAAGGGGTTCAGGTACCTTATATCAAAAGCGGTAGTTGTATCGAGGAGGGTTATGAAGGAGCCAGTTATCCTGAAATTGCCAAAGAGAGTAAGCTCATAAACAGCACTGTGTCTCAGTTCCCTGTAGCCTGAGAAGCGTGATGAGATTAGACTCCAGGGGTCGGTAAGCCCCTCATGTTGTTTTTCTCCATTCAGGAAGGTCTGACGGGAGGAGTCAAATGTTGTTATATTAATATGCACAGAGGTATGCTCTGTGTAGAAGCCGGCCTTCATGAACTCCTGGTAGTCAAAGTTGTCACCGATAGCAGTATTACCGGTATATCCCTCGCCGAGAGAGACCCTGTTTCTTGCAATAATGAGATTAAGTCCGCTGCTTCCAATGCTAATCCCGGCATCCCTGGGAAAGTTTCTGAAGATAGTTGTCTCAAAGAATTGGGAATGGAAATACCTGTTCCAGATTGGGTTTTCGTCTCCCTCTTTGCTTATAGCCTGTTCCACCTCAAGCACAAACCTCGAATACAATATATTCCCTATCGAATTCTCAAGAGTCACCCATATCGGGGCATTGGTCTCCCGGCTGTTCTTTATGAACCAATCTCCGTCGATATCATACGGGAAGCCTGATGTTGTCTCCCCGAATGGCTTTCCTGTCTGAAAATAGACCTCAGGGGATATGGTCCCCGAGAGATTGATAGTCCCGAATCCGTCAGCATATACCGCATTGTCACCGGAGAGTTTTGTTTTGCATTCCTGTATGAGGGAATTATCCTCTCCGAGAACTTTCTCTGCCCGTCTTAAAGCTATCAGAATCTCATCAGCTGTCACCGGACCGTTGGAACTCGGCCCTGTTACTCCAGCTGTATGGCACAGCTGATTCACAGTCTGCCAAAGCATCGAGCCGACAGGATAGTACTCCTGGTTGTTGGCACCAAGCGGGAATGACACGATAAAGATAAGGATAAGCAAAGCAGGCAGTAATTTTTTCATCTCATTTATTTATTTCCGATACGAACCAGTCTTTAAGCGGGATAATCCTCTTCAAGAAGGATGGAGGAAGTTCAATGGAGCCGAACGGGGTCTTGAAGACAGGATCCCTGGCAACAGCTGTCATGGCAAAGAGGGCAAGTCCCTCCTCTGTCATGAGCACATCTACACACATATCGAGTTCCTCGCTTCCAAGGATGGTGACAAAGAAGACCTTGAGCTTGTCCCTGTTGGTGAATGTGACAAAGATTTCATCCTTACTTATGTCGTAATCGATTATATATGTGTTTCCACCGAAGATGTTATCTTTAAGATATGCCGCAATCTCATATTCATACTCCACCGGAGCTGATGTGAACTCTACATCGTACGCCTTCTTTCCTTTCGTAGCACTTGTGAGTGTATATGCTTCAGAGAAAAGAACCTTAGGTTTATCACCGGCAGAGTGTGAAATGTAAGTAATTCCCTTTATGGATGAAACCTTGAGAAGTGTATTCAATATCTCAAGTTTCTTCTCGTCATGGGTAAGAGTCTCCCATCCGTCAGGATAAGGGACGAAAGCAGAGACACCGACAGTGAAGCACTCCCCGTCTTTTTCTGCTTCTTCTGCCTTTTCCTTTCCATCTGTCCCGTCAAAGGCTATCGAGGAGACAATATCCCCATTTGTTGAACTGTATTGGAGTGTCTCGCCATTAAGGAGCGCTTCAGCCGCCTCGGGAGAATATCCCGAGATTACAGAATATATACTCTCCTCAGCAGAAAGGGTGAAAACAACAAGAGAGAGTAGTAAAATAACAGATATTATTCTTTTCATCGTAGCTCCTAGTAGTAAATGCTGAAACCTATCGAGAGATTAAGCTTAGTCTTTGTTGTCCAGTCATCCCCCATCACAGTGCCGTTACCCGGGTTGGTCATCCTGTCTGTTACATCGACAAAATCATACCAGTCATATTCTTTCACATTCTCATTGAATGTATAGCTTCTCTTTGACTCAACTATGCACTCAATACCTGTATTAATATCGAACGGAAGCGAAGCAAAATGCTTCTTTGCTGTCAGGGAGAAATCGAGAGTGTTGCACCATATATAAGAGAAGAGATCACGCTTAGCGTATTCTCCGACACTGTCGAAGTAATGGTAGTTGAAGAGAGTACCGAGGGTAGTTCCATATTCATCTGTTGAGTATTGCGCACTCCTCATCTGATCTCTGACTGTGAATGTCAGGCTTGTGTTCCATTCGGTAATGGTGGTTGAGTATGAGAGAAGGAACTCCAGGGAATCGGGATAGAGCGGATAGCTCAGCGTGGAGCCCTTGTTTATATATGCTGTCCCCATGGCCGTACTTCCCCATGGATTCCTCTCAGCCTTGATTACATAATGTGAACCGAAGAAGGGAGAGACATATGTAGCCTGCACTGTCAGGGAGGAGAAATCTGAATACGGGACATTGAATACAGCTCCAGCCTGATAGGAAATCAAATTCCTGGGCCAGAAGAGCTTTGCGCCGTTCATTTCATCAACAGCAAGGGCAGCATAGAACTTCCCCACCCCCTTCCATGTGTAGGACGCATCAAGTCCGATGAGGATATTGTCCATGTCGCCTATGTAATTCTGGGCAAACATGTAGACAGAGAAGGGATTGAGGTATGCCAATTCGAATCTCTTACGCCATACGACAGATTCGTAAATACTTGCCCTGAAGCCCTCAAACGGCTCTATCTCAACTCTCTGTATCGAGAAGTTATTGTCATATACACTGCTCTGGAGTGTTGTGTCTCCTATGTATGGAGCTTCCCCGGTCATTGTGACGAAAGACTTACCAAGGGAACCGATTGCAACCGAGAAGCTTATCCAGGAAGCGGGAGAGAGTGTGAAGTCAAATGCATCAAAGCTCCTTGCACTTGCAGAGAGTCCCAGGTTGTTGAGTCCGGGACCCCAGTCATGTTCGACAGACGCAAAACGCAAGGTAAGAGCACCGCTGAAGAGTGAAGTTGCTATCTCAGGGGCCAGCCCGGTTCCGAAGGCATATACTCCGAAGGGAGAAGTCCAACCGAACTTGTCACTATCTAACATATTGAGGTAGAACCCGTCACAGTTATCACGAAAATCTGTAACAAGGAATGCCCTGTGGTCGATTTTGTTGAAAAGCATGCCAAGGTCCATGTTAATGGAGAAGGCAGAGAAGAAATCACCTCGGACAAATACATTAACGGTATTTCTTGAGTCGAGGGCATTATCATACAGCCCATAGGTCTGGGCACTCTTCACCCTGGCCCCGACAGCAACGGAAGTACTCCCTTTACTTAGCGATATATAACCATCCTGGAGAACGGCCCCTGTTGAGGATGTGCCGTAACTCCTTTCCAGATCGGACAGGATATTCTCAATTGCAGCCTTCTCACTCTCTGTTGTCTTATCTGATGAGGAGATTGCAGCAAGAAGATTTCTCACATGAGAGACTGTATAAGGCCTCACATCACTCTGAGACGGGATAATTCCCCTTATCTCAGCCGTATCGATGATGCGGTAGGCATCACTTGATAGTGCAACGGAAAGATAACTCTCTGCAGAAAGGAGAGAGAGAATACAAAAAAGGATAACAAAAAGAGAAACAACACGCTTCATATAATCCTCAAAATCAATAATCTCTAATGCTTGGAAGAAACCCCAAAGCCCGGAAATTATAACAGCTTTTTCATTCTGTTGGCTATACAAAGGAAAGACGCTTTCAAACCTTTACAGCAAAAGCAAACACAACCGGTAATTATGTTGCGTCTCAGAAGAAGAAATCGAGTCCGAAATAGATTTCAACAAAGTCAAGGGAAGAGGATTCACCTGTGGCAAATGCCTTGAGCCGGAGTGCATCCATGCCTATGGAGAGCCTCACAGGATAGTTCGGATGATCTTTCAGAATACCTATTCCCTCCACGCCGATGCCGACATAGCTTTGAGGAGTATCATCTTCGCTCTGACGGGTATATGCCCAGTCAGTGAAGAAATTTATGTAAGTATCAACCCAGCCTGACATGAATGAAGGAAGCGGGAAGACAAAGAGGAGATTGAAATTGGCGACAGAAGCAAACATATTCTTGTCCCTGCCGTCCTCTGTGATTGTACTGTTCCTCACTCCTCTAATGTACTCACCCAGGTTTCCGGAATCTGTTCCGGTAATCGAACCTTTGTTTGCTGCGTCATTATGAGTGTAATTGACCATAAGTCTCGCCGACGGATTGAACCACCCCCCTACATTTTTGAAGAGCAGGAGTTCCAGCTTGTCATTATCTTCACCGTCAATACGTCTCATGCCGAAACTTTCAATCCATGTCTCATTAATGGAGAAGGAGTACTTCACGCCCTCCCTGAAGTTTCCGTTCCAGTTAAGGTAGTCTCCCACCGCAGAGGCAGAAAGGGAAAGATAGTAGCTGTTTTCAAGACCACTTCCGGAGCCGAACGAAGTCTTCATGAACTGTTTGATGGTCGGGGTCATGGACATATGCTTTCCAATCTTCATCTCCTGGCTTATTCCGACTCCACTATCGATTGAAGAGAGGAAGAAATCAGAACCGGAGAATAAGAAATTTTCATAGAGATAGAGAGTGGTGACGTCACTTGCCTTATAGCTTACTGCATTGTCGAATCCCAGTGATATCCCGCTCTTGTAGGTAAATGTATGGCCATAGCCGTATTTGGCTATCTCTCCCTCTTTGAATGAAAGACTTGTGGAATGGGTCAATGTATCAAGTCTGAAGCGGCTGCTGTCCATCAGTTTCACCGTGTCTGTAAACCCGAGACGCACATTTCCTATGTCGAGATCAGCTATCCCGAGTGACGGGGTTATATAGCTCGATTCCTTGCTCTTCTCATAGATAAGAACAGATATTGAGGGAGAGAATGAAACTGTCCCTATATGAATTCCACTCAATGAAGAGGACCCAGAATACTGGTTCTCGCTTCCGCTGTTCTTCACTCCGAAGCTCAAAGAAAGAGACGGCCCGCCGAAGAGAATTATATTCGAGGCACTTATGCTTCCCTCATATGTCTTGAGTCCCTCATTCTGGCTCGCCGTCCCGGCAAATGCAGCATTCAATGAAACATCACGTATCATCAGGTCACTGAGTACGAATTCAGCCTCATAGCCAGCAGTGTAGAAATCCCATGGCATGACTGTATAGCGGACCACAGTGTAGAAATTGGAAAATGTTCCGAGAACATTTGAATCATAGAATCTCAGACCAAGTCTTGCTCCATAGTTCGAATCATATTTCGGGTAAGGAAGAAAGAAGAGTGCCTTGGCATCAACTATCGTATAATGAACATCGACATAGGTTATGTCATCTTCAGCAGTCATGGTGTAGGTATAGTCGACACTCTTGAAGAGACGCTTGTTATATAAAGCCTGCCTCTTACCGTCCAATGAGGAGACAAGTTCATCCATACCTGGAAAGCTCTCCTCGCCCTCCGGGACAATCAGCTTCCTGACAGCCCATTCCTTTGTTTTTCCGGTTATATCAAAATCATAGCTTCTTATTATATAGCTCCCGGCAAAAAGAGAAACGGAGAGCAACATCATCAGACAGAAAAGGATAAGCTTTTTATGCATGTGACAGAGAATACCAGAATATCTGCAATGAAGATAGACCCCCACTAGCCAAGAACAGAAAGCCCCGGTAAGATAGATAAAACAAAGGACGGGTAAATAATATGTCACTCAACAGTTTCCTTGACGTCCAGGATAATAAGGGCGGTCTGTTATACAGGGCTTACTATGCATTTTTCTTCAGTGGGATGATGGCGAACGTACTCGGTTCGATTCTCCCTTACATAATCAGTGAAGGAGGTCTCTCCTTCTCTTTCCAGGGTACGCTTTTATCGATAAACCAGATTGGTAACCTTCTTGCTGTCTGGCTTTCAGGATTCCTTCCCTACGCAATAGGACGCAAGAAGAGTACATTCATCCTGGGCTCCGGCATTGTCTTAGGCTTTGTAATCATGGTCATGACAGGAAATCCGATTCTCCTTCTCCTTGCCTTTGTCTGTCTTGGAGTCGGAAGAGGCACAATGAGCAACATCACAAATGTGCTTGTGGGCCAATATGCTGGAAACAAGGCTGCCGGACTGAACCTCCTGCATGCCTCCTTCGCCATCGGGGCATTCATATCACCATTCATCGTAGTCTTATGCGGTAAGGCATGGAGAGTACCCGCTATCATAATAGCAGCCGGAATGTTCTCCGCACTCCTTCTATTTCTGAAGTCGGACCTGTCCAATGAAAGAACAAAGAAGGACAAGGATGAAGGGACAGTTCCAAGGGCATTCTCATTCTGGCTCAACACCGCAATCCTCTTCTGTTACCTATGCGGAGAGGCCACATTCATGGGGTGGCTTGTCACATACCTTCTGGGACAGGGAATATTCCCGACTGCCCTTGCCAATGCAATGGCATCCCTCCTGTGGCTCATGATTCTCCTCTCACGTCTCATCACAGCAGCACTCTCGAAGAGAGTAAAGAAGGAGAGGATAATCCTCTTCCTTGGCTCGGGAATGTTCATCTTCACATTCATCCTGGTCAATACCACATCATCCGTCCTCGCTGCAGTAAGTGTACTCTGCATAGGATTGAGCATGGGAGGAATATATCCGACAGTGCTCTCCACAAATGATGCGAAATACAACAAGTCGACAATAGCAACAGGAACATGCATAGCAGTCGCCACAATCGGAGCTGTCGTAATGCCAAGCATTGTGGGCTACCTTGCAGACAACATAAACATGGGAGTTGCCCTCAGGGCCATCCTCATCCCACTCGGCATTATGGTCGTTCTCCAGATCATCAAACTTGTAATTGCGGAAAGAAAAGCGTGAAAACAACTGAAACGGGCTCCGTCTTCATAGCAAGAGGAGCCTGTCATATACTAAATTCCGGTTCAATCCGTAGCAAACATCTTTCTCACCTTCCCGTTTCCGACCAGGTTTGAGAAGACAGAATAATTTTTGGTCTGGAACCTGATTTTACCTGCCGGTATCGCTGGATTGATTCTGTTTCTTTCAGAAAACAGTTTGATATCTTTTGCTGACGAGTATTGTCCCAAACCACTCTCTTCCCATAAAGCGTCAGGAATAAGCATCTCTTTGGCATATTCATCAGCTTCTTTTTCCACATCCCTTGTCATTTCGTTCGTGATATCATCAAAGAAGGCTTCCTCCGCTCCCGAAAGATGCATCTTCACATGCGATAGTTCATGAAACAACGTGAACCAGAAAGAATCCAGTCTGTCATATCGGAGAGTCATGGCGACTAATGGACTTCCGTCCGGCATCAGCATAGAGGAACCATCAAGACGGGTTGTCTTTAAATGCTTCTCAATGACAAAATGAATACCTGCTTTATTCAAAAACTCTTTTGCAAGTTTCGGCCCCTCATCGAAACAGCTCAGATGCAAAAGATCCTTAAAAAAAGAATCATTTAGGCTCTCTTTTTTCCATTTTGGAAGTTTCTCATTGTATACGCTGTTCATCACCCTAATACGCCAAGCCAGAAGAATATCATCCTGCCGGTCTTTATCCCCCCCTTTTGCCTTACGGTTATAACACTGGGTAAAATCCTGAATCTTCAATGGACCAATAAAACTCACAGTCAGTTCTTCCCTAATTGATTTTGCTTCATTCAGGGTTCCTCTGAAGAAAGAGGAAAACCATCCTCTGTTGTACATCTCCGTAAATGGGAAATTTATTCCATGCTCCATAATTTTAGAAGATGGAAGTTCATGACTCTTACCCTGAATCAGGACCTCAGCAGGAATTCCAAGTTCCTTGTTAAGTTTCCTTATCATATTAAGACTCAGTTCTCTTTTTCCAGAGAGAACTTCTGAAACTTTTGACTTACTCCCGATAAGAGGAATCAAATCCTTATTCTTGAGGTTCTGCTGTTCCATTCTGAATTTAATTGCAGTTATAGGATCCGGAAGAGCAATTGGATATTTCTCGTCCTCATATCTCTCTACCAGGGCAACCAATACCTCAAGTTCATCAAATTCCTTACTTCCAGGAACGGCATCAAATATCTCCTCAATTCTGTCCAATGCCAAATCATAATCTTTTTCATTCTTAATAATTTTAGGAGTCATATTCACTTGTTTCCCTCCATGTCACATCTGTCATACTCGCTGTGAGTTCCAACGAACTTGATAAACACAGTTTCACTTTCATAATTAATCCTCGTGAGCAACCTGTAATCATTTCCATGTATATTGAAAACCACCCTGTTATCACTAAGAAAACTTGCAGAAGAATATCTTGCCTTAATATCGGCAGGAGTCTTCCAATGGGCATGTTTCACTTCATAAAACCAAGCTTTAAGATCTTTTTCTGCCGCAACATGTTTACGGTAATAATCCTCCAATGTCTTCCTTTTTAATATATGCACAGCCTTGTGCCCCTCACAATATCAACAAAAGTTCCCTAAAAAGGTAACTATATTTTATATACTATATTTGGGAACATCAAGCCCTAATCAATGCTTTTTACCTCAATTAAC
>CAVIAZ010000060.1:0-10611 GCA_963640795.1 bacterium
GAATAGCAGTCAGTTATCCCGGGGAGTTATGCTTGGGAAATAGAATCATATGTATTCAATAGGCAAAGCTACAAGATTCTCCCTGAGGTATGTTTTTTTCTCAATGAGACACAGGATTACCCCCATTCCCCGTTTTTTATCGGGAATCTTATCTAGTACAGGGTTGGTTGCTCCCATGTTTGCCTTGGGGTTACCCGTCATCTTGATTTCTATAGGGTAGAGTATGCCATTCTCCTCGATTATCAGGTCAATCTCGTTGTCTGAGCTTACTTTTTTGTCCTTCCCCCTGTAGTAGAAGATATTGAATCTGTAATCTTTGCCTTCATTGGAATATGACTTCAGAATCTCGGAAACAATGAAGGTTTCAAACATATTCCCGGCAACAGCAGAGTTTTTCAGGGCATCGGGAGTGAGCCACCTTGTCAGGTAGCAGGCAAGTCCCGTGTCCCGGAAATATATCTTGGGTGTCTTGATTGCCCTGTTGAGTGCACTTGCTGAATAAGGGGACAGGATATATACAATGCCTGTTCTTTCGAGAATGGAAATCCAGACTTTGACTGTAGGTTCGCTTACACCCACCTGGCTCGCGATATTTGCATAATTAAGGATTTCTCCTGTCCTTGCTGCCACGGCAGTGAGGAACTTCGAGAATGTGACACTGTCTGCATTGATAATGCTGTTGACATCCCTCTCCAGATAAGTCGCGACATATGATGAGTAGAATTCCTCTGAGTCTCGAGAGGTGTCATAAAGTTCAGGATAAGAACCCTTATGTATGATTTCCCATATGTTCTCATATTTTTTGAGTTCCTTCTCCCGTTCGTTGAGATACTCCTCGGTGGGAACAAAGTGTCTGTTGAACCCAATCTGGTGGATTTCCCTGAGTGAAAGACCTCCAAGTTCAGCTAGAGATACCCTTCCAGCAAGAGTCTCGCTGATTCCTTTCGTGAGTGAGCCTGAGAGAATGAACTGTCCTCTCTTTTCCGAGTCATCTACTCTAAGCTTGATTTCTTCGAGCACAGATCCCTCTTTCTGGACTTCGTCAATAAAGAGGGGACAGGGATTATTGAGGAAGAAGAGTTTCGGTTCTTCTTTTGCCTGGAGGCGTGTGAGACTGTCATCGAATGTGACACGGTTGTATTGGGGAAAGATGTGCTTTATCAGGGTTGATTTCCCTACCTGCCTTGCCCCGGTGAGTAAGGTACATTTACTCGATTCAACTCTTTGTTTGAGAATATCTGAAAAAGCCCTTTCTATATATGACATAATTCAATTCCTCGACTAATCTAAAGTCTGACTTTATTTTAGTCGGGATTGTGCGGGTAGTCAATGTTACTTGAAATTATCTTTTTTCTTCTTTTTACCTTAAACTGGCGTTACAATCTTTTCTTATGAAGCATTATGACTTTGTTATTATCGGGGCCGGAGTCACCGGAGCCTGGATTTCTTATGAGTTGTCAAAGAGAAAGAACAGTGTATGTGTGGTTGAGAGGGAATCTGACCTCTGTGAAGGGACAAGCAAGGCGAACTCGGCAATCGTCCATGCGGGATACGATCCCGAGCCGGGCTCCCTCATGGCCAGACTCAATGTGAGGGGAAATGAGATTATCAGGAATTGCCATGAGGAAATGGCCATTCCCTTCCGGGCTGTCGGCTCCATTGTCGTGGCATTTGATCCCGATGGACTCAAGAAGATAAATGAACTCTATGCCAGGGGGGTCTTCAACGGGGTACCCGGACTGAAGATTCTATCAAAGGAGGAGACAATTGAAATGGAGAGGGGAATAAACCCGGATGTGCTTGGTTCCCTCTATGCCCCTACAGGCGGTATATGTTCCCCCTTTGAGCTCACTGCAGCTCCCCTGGAACTTGCCATAGTAAATGGTGCTGACTTTCTTCCTTCCTTTGAAGTGAAGAGTGTCAGGAAAACAGATAATGGCTTTGCTCTCAATGATTCAATTGAAGCGGGAACAGTCATCAATGCCTCCGGCGTTGACGCCGGGAGGGTTTCCTCCCTCTTCGGGGATAACTCCATTGAGATTCACCCGAGAAAGGGTGAGTATTCCCTCCTTGACAGGGAGGTTGGTGATACTGTGAGCCACACTATCTTCCAGCCTCCATCAAAGAGCGGGAAGGGAATACTTGTCACCCCGACTGTGGACGGGAATATATTGGTGGGGCCTAATGCCGAGGACATAACAGATCCTTATGACACGTCAACCACAACTGACGGTCAGGAGGAGATTTTCACCGGGGGAAGGCTCTCTGTTCCCCAGATCAGTGAAAGAAACATAATCACATCCTTCTCCGGAGTGAGGGCTGTTTCCAACAGCAAGGACTTCATTATAGGTTTCTCTTCTGCTGAGGGACTTCTCAATGTTGCCGGTATATGCTCTCCCGGTCTTACTGCTTCCCCCGCAATCGGGGAATATGTTGCTGAGCTTCTTGATGGGAAGGGACTTCTCGGTGATAAGAAGGATAGTTTTGTCTCTTCAAGGAAGGTTGTGCGCTTCATGGAACTTGATGATGAAGAGAAGCGAGAGGCCCTTCTGGAGAATCCTCTCTACGGCCGGGTGATATGCCGCTGCGAGAGCGTGACGGAGGGTGAGATAGTCGACTCCATCAGGCGTCCCGGCGGGGCTACGACCCTGGACGGCGTCAAGAGACGTGTCAGGGCGGGAATGGGACGCTGCCAGGGCGGGTTCTGTGCTCCGAGGGTGATGGAGATACTTTCCAGGGAACTCAAAATACCGTTTACTCAAGTGACGAAATTCGGAAGGGGAAGCTATCTGACACTCGATAAGGAGGGAAGTGATGAAGAGAAATGTTAAGGTTGCAATAATCGGAGGAGGTCCTGCCGGCCTCAGTGCCGCTCTTTCCCTCCACGATGAGGGAGTGAGGGACATCCTCATAATTGAAAGGGATTATACCCTTGGTGGAATTCTCAACCAGTGTATCCATCCGGGATTCGGACTTGAAGTCTTCAAGGAGGAACTTACCGGCCCGGAGTATGCCCAGCGGTATGTTGACAGGGTAAAGGAGTCTGATATTGAGTACCTTGTGGATACCATGGTCACGAAAATCACTCCCGATAAGGTTATAACAGCACTTAGTGTAGATAATGGACTCATGGAGATACATGCTGATGCAATCATTCTTGCAATGGGATGCAGGGAACGCACCAGGGGAATGCTCCATATAGCGGGAACAAGACCGAGTGGCATATATACTGCAGGAACTGCACAGAGACTTGTCAATGTCGACGGCTATATGCCGGGTAAGAATGTTGTCATCCTCGGCTCGGGGGATATCGGGCTAATCATGGCAAGGCGTATGACACTGGAGGGTGCGAAGGTAAAGGGTGTCTATGAGGTGATGAGCCGTTCCAACGGACTGAGGCGTAACATCGTCCAATGCCTTGATGATTATGATATTCCCCTCCATCTATTCACGACTGCAACCGAGATACACGGACGTGACAGGGTTGAGGGTGTTACAGTCAGTAAGGTTGATGAGAACCTGAAGCCGATCAAAGGCACTGAGGAGTATGTCGAGTGTGACACTGTCCTTCTCTCTGTAGGACTTATCCCGGAGAATGAACTCTCCAGAGGGTGCGGTATTGAGATGGACGCAAAGACACGCGGCCCGGTGAATAAGGGGGACTTTATGACGAGTGTGGACGGTATCTTTGCTGCCGGGAATGTCCTCAGGGTCTATGACCTGGCAGACAATGTTACAAAGGACAGCGTGAAGTGCGGCCTTGCAGTTGCACGCTACCTCAGGGAGGTAAAATAATGGAAACCAGTCTTGTTACATGTGTAATATGCCCCAAGGGATGCTCCATCAGTGTTAATTGGAAAGAGGAAAACGGTCACAAAACCGTAATTGATGTAAACGGCAACAGCTGCAAGCGTGGCTATACATACGCTTCAAGTGAAGTCATCCACCCCGTGAGGGTGCTGTCGAGTACCGTGAGAATCAGGGGCTCCAACCTCAGTCTTCTTCCTGTGAGGAGTGCTTCCCCCATTCCTAAGGAGGTTCTTCTCGAGGCTATGAAGACTGTCAAGGAGACGACTGTCGATGCTCCCGTCAGGATGGGGGATGTGATTATCCGTAACATTGCCTCGACCGGTGTCGATATGGTTGCCTGCAGGGATGCGGAAAGAAAGTAGGGGAATATCTCTTTTTTTATAGATATATCCGTATAATTTACTTCATTTTTTGTTTACAATACCCGGGTAAGGAAAAGGTATTAAGAAATGTTAGACAAAAACAACCAGTATTCGAAGATGAAGCTGCATATCGACACAGAGGTGTTGAGGCACCTCTTTGACGGGACTCTTGTCCGTGATGCCGACAGAATCCCAATCGATATCTGCCCGCAGGACAGGGTGCCTTCAAGGTGCTGTATATATAAGGAACGTGCTGTCGTCAGATACCGTATCATGGCGCTTGCCGGATACACACTCGAAACCGATGATGACGAATACCGTTCACTCTCCTCTTACATGGAGGAGGCTCTCAGGGAAGATAAACCCAAGCTCCCTCTCCTGACAACCATTGCAACAGGGTGCTCATCCTGTCCGCAGTCCCACTATGAAGTCAGTGATGCATGCAGGGGATGCTTTGCCCGTCCCTGTGCTTCCAACTGTCCGAAGGATGCAATTGTCTTCCAGAATGGTAAGGCTGTAATCCAGAGGGACAAATGTATCAAATGCGGAAAGTGTATGGAGCGCTGCCCGTTCCATTCCATTGTCCACAACTGTGTTCCCTGTGAGGATGCATGCCCTGTGGGAGCTGTAAAGCAGAATGAGAGAGGCATAAGCGAGGTCAACCATGAGAAGTGTATCGGCTGCGGAAAGTGTCTCAAGTCATGTCCGTTCGGTGCAATTGTAAAGAGATCGGGACTTCTCCAGGTGGGTAAGATGCTCATGAACCATGAGAAGATTGTTGCAATGATTGCCCCCGCAATTGAAGGCCAGCTCCCTGGTTCCCTTGAGCAGATTAAGGAAGCTATGAAGGCTGCCGGCTTTACAGAGGTTGTTGAAGTTGCTGAAGGCGCAAAGATTACTGCGGAGAAGGAAGCTGCAGAGCTTGAGGAGAGAGTCAGGGAGGGAAAGGGCTATCTTGCCACATCCTGCTGCCCGGCATGGTTCAACCTTGTCGATAAGCATATCCCGGAACTCAAGGAACACATATCATCAACACTTTCTCCTATGGGGTACACATCATACCTCTGCAAGGAAAGATATCCTGACTACAAGGTTGTATTTGTAGGTCCGTGTGTTGCAAAGCGCTATGAGGCAGCAACACGCTATCCCGATACTATCGACAGGGTAATATCGTACAGTGAACTTTCAGCCATCTTTGCAGCAAAGAACATTGATGTCCAGAATATGCCGCTTGAATGGGATGAGGAGAGCTGTGAGTCCTTTGAGGATTGCAGAAACTTTGCTGTCTCCGGAGGAGTGGCTGGCTGTGTTCTCAGCCGTGTTGAAGACAGCAGTAAGTATAAAGTCATGCCTGTCAACGGAATTGATGCCAAGGTAGTCAGGACGATGAAGACATGGTCCAAGATTCCGCCTGAAGCTGATCTTGTCGAGATTATGTGCTGCCCCGGAGGCTGTCTCTCCGGCCCTGGCACAATGGTTACTCCTCAGACAGCCATCAAGGCCAGACAGAATTACGCAAAGCTAAGACACGAAGCGAACAAGAAAGACGCTGAGTGATTCAAACGAGGGCATTGAGAGAATCTTTGCCCTTTTTTCGTCAAAGCTGTTTTTCAATCAACATCTCCCCCGGCCTCTCTTTGCACTCTCGGGGGCGTTTTTTTAATGAATTTGTAAAATTTTTAATTATTTTCTCTCAAATGATGACAAAATCCCGAAAAATTCCGCTTTAAATAGTGGAGTGAAAGATGAATAAAGTATCTAAAACTGGTTTTTGCGGGTTGTCTGACGAGATGTTCAATGCATTCTTCCTGTCGGACAGCAGGGTAACGGAGAAGATTATCAACAGCCTCTTAGAGACAGAACTCACTGTCGATTCGGTGAGTGGGTATGAACTGCCTCATGAGAAATTCGGCTACAGCCATCCATTTGTCATAGTAGATGCCCACAGCCGGGACGGAAAGTGTGCAATCGCCATGACCGTCATGAGTGAAGAGGTGGAGGATGATCTGAACAAGATTCTCAACTGGATTCTGGATTACACTATTTCGACGAGAAAGAGCGTGTATCCGATTCTTGTCTCATTCGATATGGACCCTGATGATATCCCCTCTTCTTCGGAAATCACAATCAAGTGCGTTGACTCGTTTCCTGTGAATTTTGCCTTAGCTGTATGCTGGATGAAAACAAAAATGAAGAGTGGGAGGAAAATGGAGAAACTCTACTCGGATCTGATGAGTGTCTCTTCCGACTCAATCACCGATGATGATATAAGGAGAGTCTATCTTGACGCATATGAGAGAAGCGGTATAAGTGAGAAGGAAAAATTATCCTATTCTCTCTGGCTCGCTTCTCTCAAAAAAGATATTGAGTCCCTGGGGGTAGATTCTTCATTTATTGTCTAGGCCACATATGAATAAATCATCATGTAGTGGAATATAGTCCCGGCAACTACGAAGAGGTGGAAGAGTTCGTGGCTCTTGAAGTTCCTGTTCTTCTCGAGGAGCGGGAGCTTTGAAGCATAGATTATCCCGCCTGCTGTGTATACGATGCCACCGAGGAGCAGCAATCTGAAGCCTGATGGGGTAAGGAGGGTATAGAGCACCTTCAGATAAGGTGCTACTGCCCACCCCATTGCAATGTAGATAACAGACGATACAAAGCGTGGGCACGTTATCCAGAAAGCTTTGAATAGGATTGAGAGGAAGGCAAGAATCCAGATAGCAGAGAGGAGGATAATTCCTCCGTTGTTATGGAGTGTTGTCACACAGAGGGGAGTATATGTCCCTGCAATAAGGACAGGAATCATCATATGGTCGAATTTTCTCAATCTCCTGTTCTTACCTTCGTCCCCGAGATTAAAGCTGTGATAGGACGAGGATGCTCCATAGAGGAGAACCATTGAGAGTGCAAATATTGAATAGGAAATAAGTTCAACAAGGCTCTTTTTGTCCATTGCTCCCTTGATGAGGAGAACAGGGGTGGCAATTATAGCCAGAATGAAGCCCAGAAAATGTGAGAGAGCACTGAGTTTGTCTTTGACAGCAAAGGACGGTAATTCTTCTTTCTGGGGTACCATTATGTTTATAACCATATCTTCCTCCTTGCAAATAACCGAAGATGATTGTATAACAAACTTATAATCGGTTTTTGAAAAACTTATGTATAGTTAAATAGAATCAGATAAACTTGTCAAGAGTTTTCTGAAAACTTATGAAAGGATTAGCAAAATACTATGGGCTTAGAATTGGAAAAGAAAGACAAAGAGACAATACTCAACTACCACCTACCGGCATTTACTGAGATACCCGATGTGGGACTCTATCTCAACCAGGCGGCAACATACATAAACAGGTATCTTGAGCCGTTCTTCGGTTTCTCGATTACAGAGAGTATGATAAGTAACTATGTCAAGAAGAAGCTGATAGATAATCCTGTGAAGAAACAATACTCAAGGGAGATGATCTGTTACCTTCTCTTTATTGCCCTCTGTAAGAGCGTATCATCCCTTGATGATATCCAGCTTTTAATTAAGCTGCAGAAAGAAAATAAACATGATGTACAGACTTCCTATGAATTCTTCAGGAAGGAGTTTGAGGAGATTCTGCTTTCTGTGTTCGGACTAAAGAAAAAAGAGGACGAGGGAAGGGAATGTGCATCAATTGAGGAGGAACTCCTCTGTAAGCTTATTGCTGCAATTGCGCATAAAATCTATGTCGACACGGCATTCAGGATGATAAGGGACAGGGAGAATGAGTAGCTATTTTCTAGGTCTTACCCTTCCGGGGGAGTTGAGAGAGACAATTGAGAGTGAGAGAAGGTGGATGCAGAAGAAGTGGGGTAACAGGAGCGGGATGAAGACTGAGCCTCATATTACTTTGATTCCTCCCTTCGATTGTGATTTTTCCGTGCATGATATAAAGGAGATTCTTTCGGGTATTGTATTTCCGCCGGTTAAGGTGAGTGTTTCCGGGTATGGTTCATTCGGGGAACGGACAATCTATGCTCATGTTGAGAGAAGCAGGGAACTAGAAGTGCTTCTAAGGGAAATTTCAAAGACACTATGTGATAACGGAATCAGGATAAAGGAGGAGAAGAGATATACTCCTCATATTACGATAGCTAACAGAGATATAAAACCATATTCATTCATTCCCAGTATGGAATATCTTAATAGTATTGATATCAATGAGACATTCTCACTTAACTCTTTTATGATTTTCTTTTTCAGGGATTATTCCTGGATAGCGGATGAAAGGTACAGAGTCAAATTCTCTTCCTGATACTCTCCGCCGCAAGATTTGCCGAGGCAAAAGCAAAGGAGAGATTGTATCCGCCACATTCGCCGTCGACATCGAGAACCTCTCCCGTGAAGTAGAGCCCCGGGACTATCTTTGATTCCATTGTCCTGCTGTCGACTTCCCCTGTGCTGACACCACCCCGGGTAACCATAGCTTTCTTTTCTCCACCATCCTGCGTAACGGAGAGAGAGGTATGGAGAAGTCTTCTTTCAATCTCTCTTATTTCATTCTTTGTAACAGAGCCAACATTCTTTTCCTTAATATCGGCAAAGAGGAAGGAGAGGAACGAGGACGGAAGATCAGTGATGCTGTGAAGTGCGTTGATTATATTGCTCTTTCCGTTTTTCTTTTTTATTTCATCCGGGTTGAATGAAGGAACGAACCTTACCATAAGTTCTGTCTTTCCGCTGACGTATCTTGAAATGTTCTGCACAGCCGGACCCGATATGCCATGGCGGGTAAATACCACCGGTCCACTATATGAAATCTTTCCTATGGAGAGCGTTACATCACTGAGACTTACCCCCTCAATTGATGATACATCCGTTTCCGTCTTCAGCGGGGAGAGTGCGGGACGCAGCTCAGTGATGGTGTGTCCAAGTGACTGAGCAAATCTGTAGCCGTCCCCGGTGCTTCCGGTCTCTATGTAGCTTTTTCCTCCTGTTGCAATAACGATGACAGGAGAGAGGAATCTTCCATTTGTTGTTTCAACTAAGAAAACTCCATCCTCCTTTGTGACGGAGAGTACCTCTGTTTCATAGAGGATATTCCTGTTCCCTCTCAATAATGCATCTTTAATATCAAGACTTTTCATACTGACTGGAAAGACCTTACCGTCTTCCCTTATGTATGTTTCAACTCCCTGGGAGAGGAAGAATGCTCTGATTTTCTCCGGGGGAAAGGCATAGAGGGCAGGGGATACGAAAGCTCTCTTATCGTAGTAGTGTGTAACGAATTCCCTTATATCCTCATCGTGTGTTATGTTACATGCTCCATTACCGGTTATAAGGAGTTTGAGACCACATTGGCTGTTCTTCTCGATAAGAAGTGAAGATGGAAGAAGGTGAGAAATAAGGAGGCCGGATGCACCGCCTCCTATGATTATACATGGATAATTCCGGCTCATCAGGCTCACTCAGCGCCTTGGGCGTCTCTGCTGCTCTTCAGTAAGCCATGGGATAACACTCTCAAAGTCGACTCCGTATGTGTTGTAATCAGGATGACTGATTGTCTCCTCTATTGCCTTTACAACAAAGTCTCCTGCAAGTTTATATGAATTCTCAATTGAGAAGTCTGAAAGCATTGCCCCTGTGAAGATGGATGCGAATATGTCACCTGTTCCATGGAATGATGTAGAGATTTTCTTATGGAAGTACCATGAGTATTTTCCGCTTTCGCTGTCATAGTAGCAAATGCCGATTTTCCCCTTTATTCCCTTGAGGTCTTTCTGGTCCTCATCAAATGAGACACCCTTGAGAACAACTTTCTTTGCTCCGAGGCCGGCAAGTCTCACCATGAGGGACTTGATGTCATCTTCTGTGTAGCCACCCTCAAGATATTTCTCACCCAGGAGGAATGCTGCCTCGGAGAGGTTGGGGAGTATGACATCTGCCTCTTTGCAGAGTCCAGCCATGTTGAATGCAAAATTCTGGTCGAATCCCGGATAGAGCTTTCCTCCGTCTGCCATGCATGGATCCACAACAACAAGTGTTTTCTCTCCTTTGAACTTCTTTATAAGGAGTTTCATGAGCTCAATCTGCTCAAGAGATCCAAGGTACCCTGTATATATTC
The DNA here is from genome assembly GCA_963640795.1 of bacterium. Taxonomy (GTDB): domain Bacteria; phylum Spirochaetota; class Spirochaetia; order Sphaerochaetales; family Sphaerochaetaceae; genus Ornithospirochaeta. The sequence goes on from CAVIAZ010000060.1 coordinate 10,262, forward strand.
CGTCAAAGGCAAACTTCTCCTTCTCCCAATGTTCGAGAATAGGCACGATATCTTCGGTAAGGTCACGGAAGGTGAAGCCTTTGAATGCTGTGTGCGTGCTGAGCACAGCTGTCGGGATGATTGCGGTCTCTATCCCCATTGATGAGATAAGCGGAAGTGCAACTGTAAGGGAGCACTTACCTATGCATGATATATCCTGGATTGTAACTACTCTTTTCATAACTACCTCAAAAAATAAGCTGAATGATAATCAATTCACAAAGAATTCTAAGAATTAGTGATGTTAATGTAAAGTTTTTCCTTGCTCTTTTGCATTATGCTTTCCTGGCTTTCTCTGCTTGAGGCTTGTC
>CAVIAZ010000061.1:0-10392 GCA_963640795.1 bacterium
ATAAAGACGCTGAGAGTGCTATCGACCAGATAAGGGAGAAGAAATACCCTGACTCAATAAAAGAGTACACGGACAACATTCTCCTTGTGGGAATCAACTACGATAAGAAGACAAAGAGACACGAGTGCAGGATAGAGAAGCTCTGATGTTTTGTTAGGCTTTTGAGGGGTGATGGTGATTTTGTGTATGCACTCTGCAGAATCTTGCTTTTTTATCGAAGTCACGTTAAACTGAATTCAAATTCACTGAATAGTAATTCAGTTATGGAGGCAGGGTGTTTCTAGGGCGTCACAGTGAGCTTGAAAAGTTGAAGAGAGAGTTTGAAAAGAAGTCTGCAAGTGCGGTTCTTGTTTATGGAAAACGCAGGGTGGGAAAGTCGACCTTGCTCCGGGAGGCTTCAAAGGACTTTGTGGGAACTGTTATATATCATCTCTTCACGAAGACAACATATGAGGGCAATCTTGCTCTCCTTTGTCGCAGTGTTGCTCTTTCCCTTGGCCTTCCCGATATCAGGTTCAATACGGTCTTTGACATCTTTGATTATCTGGGGTCATTGAAGAGTAATATTCTTGTAATCCTGGATGAATACCAATATTGGAAGGAAAGCAGAAAGGCTGGCGAAGTCGACTCCTTCATGCAGGTTGTAATAGACAGACTCCCTGAGAATATTAAGGTTGTCCTGTGTGGCTCATACATATCAACCATGAAGGAATTGCTGAGGGAGGATAATCCGCTTTTTGGCAGGTTTTCACTTATATTACATGTTGAAGAGTTTGATTATCTTGATGCGGCACTCTTCTGCCCGGAATTGGATGAGAGAGAAAAGATTAAGTTTTATTCTATCTTCGGGGGATCTCCATATGTACTTTCCAATCTTGATTATTCGAAAAGTGTCGAGGACAACATCAGGGAAAATCTTATAGGGCAGAACAGTATTCTCCGCAACTACATTGAGAATGTAATGTTGAAGGAAATCCAGAAAAGTTATGATGTGAGAATCCTTGAGTGTCTTTCCAACGGGAAGAAGCGCTACAGTGACATCCTTTCATTTCTTAATGAGGACAATTCAGGACTTCTGGATAAACAATTGAAGAACCTTGTTGCAATGGAGACTGTCAGTAAACTTAGCCCGATTAACAGGAAGGATGATGGGCGAAAGCAGTTTTATGAGATAAATGACAATCTGATGCGTTTCTATTTCTCATATATCTTCTCTCATGATGCCCTTATAATGAGGTTCGGGGAGGATGGTTTCTTTGATCTCAATATCAAATCGTCTCTCAATACCTTCATAAGCTACCGCTTTGAGGGGATTGTGCTGGAGTATTTTGTCCGTCTTGCTCATATGGGAAAACTTCCCGGCATTGAAGACTTCGGCTCTTATTGGTATGACGACAGGATAACGAAACAGAATGGTCAGTTTGATGTTGTTCTCAAGAAGAGAGACGGATACGATTTTTATGAGTGCAAGTTCTATTCTTCTCCCATGAAAGAAGAGGAGTGTAAAAAAGAAGAGGAACAGGTCAGGGCGCTTACGGGACTTAAGGCGGCTACTCTGGGTTTTGTTTCTTCATCCGGCTTTGGTTTCTCATCATCCCGATATACTCTCCTGGATGCAAAGGATATTTACTTTTCTAAATAAGGGCCCAGGATACTGGGCTACCCGGACTTCGCTCTCATCGATATCTGTTGAGGGCTTTCTGCCAGTCAGACTTGAAAGAAAGCCAGGACAATTATCAGAACGAATGAACCAAAGAAGCAGTCTATTAACAGACGATACATTGCCCTCTGTCTCGCTTCATAGAAGAAACTCGGGAGGTGCTTTGTTGAACAGCATTGCATTTCACTCCCGATTAGCTTGATACATTTAACACAGAATTAACATACTCCTTCTTCCTCCTTAACCTCCCTTCTCTATATTTGGGGCCAAGGAGAAAGAAAAATGAAAAGAATCATTACTTCAATTTTATTAATCAGCTTAGTTCTCTTTGCTTCCTTTGCCGGAGGAAACAAAGAATCAAATAATGAGATTACTGTCATCTCACGTGAAGACGGCTCGGGTACGAGAGGGGCATTCATCGAGCTTGTCGGAGTTGAAGAGACGGTTGACGGTGTCAAGACAGACATGACTGTAGAATCTGCCGAGATAGCTTCCTCCACAAGTGTTGTCATCACAACTGTTGCGGGTAACAGGAATGCCATCGGCTATATTTCTCTCGGTTCTTTGAATAGCAGCGTCAAGGCTCTCAAGATTGATGAGGTCTATCCGTCTGTCGAAACTGTCAAGAGCGGGGAGTACAAGATAGCAAGACCATTTAACGTTGCATACATGTCCCTGAGTGAAGTTTCATCTGACTTCCTTTCCTACGTTATGAGTAAGGACGGGCAGGCCATCATTGAGAAGAAGGGCTACATAAAGGTAAACGATAATGCTGAAGGTTATACTTCAAAGGGCCTCAGTGGTACTCTCACCATCTCTGGATCTAGTTCTGTCTACCCTGTGATGGAAGTCCTCTGTGAAAACTATTCTGCACTTAACCCCAATGTGAAGATCACTCTCCAGCAGTCTGATTCGACTACCGGCATGAATGACGCTGTCTCCGGCTCATCAGATATCGGGATGGCATCGAGGGAACTCAAGAGTTCCGAGAAAGAGAAGGGCCTTACGGGTCTTAGCATTGCTCTTGACGGGATTGCCGTCATCGTGAACAAAGAGAACAGTGTGGACGGACTGGACACAGAAACCCTTAAAGATATCTACACAGGTTCTGTCATAAGTTGGGATAATCTCTGATGAAAAAAGAGAAAATTGCTCAATTTATATTCTTTACGGGAGCACTCTTTTCGGTGCTCGCCGTATTCTTGATATGTCTCTTCCTCTTTCTCAATGCAATTCCCACAATTGCAGAGATAGGTCCCCTGAATTTCCTTCTAGGGACAAAGTGGAAGCCGGGTAATGACCTCTACGGTATTTTTCCGATGATTCTGGGCTCTGTATATGTAACGGGACTCTCAATCCTCTTCGGTGTTCCGCTCGGGATCCTGACTGCTGTCTATATGGCATTTTTCTGCAATAAGAGAGTTTATAAGTTCCTGCGTCCGGCTGTTGAACTTCTTGCCGGGATTCCCTCCATAGTCTATGGCTTCTTCGGCCTCATGGTTATTGTCCCCTTTATGCAGTCTCTCTTCGGCGGGAGCGGAAAGAGCATGCTTACTGCCGGCATCCTCCTTTCTCTCATGATTCTTCCGACAATTATAACAGTGAGTGAGAACTCTCTCAGGGCCGTGGATCCGGCTCTCCTAAGTGGGGCACTCTCTCTCGGGGACACGAAGGAAGTTGCTGTTTTCAGGGTTATAATCCCTGCTGCATCGTCCGGAATCCTCTCATCCGTCATCCTCGGGATAGGAAGGAGTATCGGGGAGACGATGGCTGTCATCATGATAGCCGGTAACCAGGCTGTGATGCCGTCCTCCTTATTGAAAGGGGTGAGGACGATGACTGCGAATATCGTGTTGGAGATGGGGTACGCAACCGACCTTCACAGGGAGGCTCTCATAGCAACCGGTGCCGTACTCTTCGTCTTTATTCTAATGATCAACCTGGCATTCTCAAGCCTTAAAAGGAGGGAGAGCCGATGAAACATCCGCTTAGATGTGTTCTTTCTCTTCTCATAAGGCTCTCTGCAGCCCTTGTTGCATTCTTTCTTTTCCTGATTATAGGATACGTCCTGATTCTCGGTATTCCCCAATTGAAGCCCAGTCTGTTCTCATGGAAGTATAATTCGGAGAATGTCTCGATGCTGCCTGCCGTCATCAACACAGTGTTCATAATGGTACTGACACTTCTCATTGCACTTCCGGTTTCGATTTCAGCAGCAATTTATCTTAACGAGTATGCCGGGGAGGGGAAGATAGTAGGCATAATCAGGATGACTGCAGAGACCCTTTCGGGTATCCCCTCGATAGTCTACGGTCTCTTCGGCTATATATTCTTCTCTTCTTTCCTTCATTTCGGGTACTCGCTCCTCTCCGGTGCATTGACACTCTCCATCATGATTCTCCCGATCGTCATGAGAACAACGGAGGAGGCTTTGAAGGAGGTTCCTATGTCACTCAGGGAAGGCTCGTATGCACTGGGGTGCGGGAAGCTCGGGACAATTTTCAGAGTGGTAATCCCTTCGGCCCTTCCGTCCATCCTTTCGGGGGTGATTCTTGCAGTCGGGAGAATAGTCGGTGAGACAGCTGCCCTTATATATACAGCAGGGAGTGCGACCGGCATCGCATCGTCCCTTCTCTCATCGGGGCGCACACTCTCTGTGCATATGTATGCACTTATGAGTGAGGGACTGCATATGGAGGAGGCAAGGGCAACGAGTGCAGTACTTCTCATCCTGGTGCTTGCAATCAACACAGGCAGCAGACTCGTTATTAGAAGAAAAGGAGGCAAAGACGATGAGTGAAGTCTTTTCAATTTCAGACTTACATCTTTTTTATGGTAAGACAGAGGCCCTCAAAGGCATAAACATGACGATTCCGGAGAAGGCTATTGTATCCCTCATAGGTCCCTCGGGGTGCGGAAAGTCAACCTTTCTGAGATGTCTCAACAGGATGAATGACCTCATCCCTTCCTGCCGTGTGGAGGGTGAGATTCTCTATAGGGGAAGGAATATATACGGTAGGGATGTTGATGTGCCGGGGCTGAGGAAGGAAGTGGGTATGGTCTTCCAGAAACCCAATCCCTTTCCATTCTCAATCTATGACAACATAGCATACGGCCCGAGGACACATGGAGTGCGTAACAGGCTTAAGCTTGATGAGATAGTCGAGTCCTCACTCATTGCCGCAGGGCTCTTTGATGAGGTGAAAGACAGGCTCAATAAGAGTGCTATGGGACTCAGTGGAGGACAGCAGCAGAGACTTTGCATAGCTCGCTCCATTGCTGTCAATCCTGATGTTCTCCTGATGGATGAGCCGACATCTGCACTTGATCCGATTTCAACACAGAGAATTGAGGATTTGGCATTAGAACTCAAAGAGCGTTTTACAATTGTCATTGTAACGCACAACATGCAACAAGCCTTGAGGATTTCTGACAGGACGGCTTTCTTCCTGCTTGGAGATCTTGTTGAATACAGTGACACTACAGAGATGTTCTCGTCTCCGAAGAACAGAAAGACGGAAGATTACATAACAGGAAGGTTCGGTTGATATGAAAAACAGATTTGATGAGGAATTGAATAATTTGAATCTCTCTATTGTCTCGGTCGCCACTCTCACAGAGAGTGCAGTGGAGCTGCTCTCCAAGGCCATGAGTGGCAGGAAGGAAAGGGTTAAAGAGGAAATAGAGGAGAAGACAGCAGAGATTGAGAAGTTGAGCAAGGACACAAGCTCCTCATGCATCAATCTTCTTTTGAGATATCATCCGGTGGCAAGGGATCTCAGAAGAATATCATCGGCAACAAAGATAATAGCAGACCTGGAACGTATCGGAGACAATGCGCTCGACAGCATAGAGGTCATGGAGTATATAACCGGGAAGAAGATTTATGCTGAGATTTCGCTCGATAAGATGTGTTTGAGTGTTAAGAAAATGGTTGAAGATGCTGTACAATCATACATATCTGGTGATAATGAGCTTGCGTCTGGTGTCGAAAAGATGGATGACATTGTGGATGCCTACTTTCTCGAGGCGAAGAGGAGTCTGATAGAACTTATAAGGGCAAACTCCCCGTCCTCTGATGAGGCTCCGGACCTGATGATGATTGCCAAGTACCTTGAGAGAATGGGAGACCATGCCGCAAGCATATCGCGGTGGGTCATATATGAGAGAGGATAGATATGATAGTCCTGATTGAAGATGACAGTTCGATACAGAAGCTTGTGAAGTATGCCCTCGAAATGAACGGGTACTCTGTTCTCACATTCTCCTCCTGGGAGGAGGCAGAAGGGAACTTCAATTCTCCCGAGCTCTTCATACTCGATATTATGTTACCCGGTCTTTCCGGCCTTGAGATTCTTTCCCGGATTCGTAATGATGGCGCCTTGAGGCAGGTTCCGGTGATGTTTCTTACTGCAAGATCCTCCGAACTTGACAAGGTTACGGGGCTTGACAGCGGGGCTGATGACTACCTCACAAAGCCTTTCGGTGTGCTGGAACTCATAAGCCGTGTGAAGGCCCTCCTGAGACGGAGTGGCAGGAATGGAAATGAGGGTGATACCCTTTCCGCTTCCGATATCGTAATGAAGAGGGGAGAGCATAAGGTCTATAAGAACAATGTTCCTGTCTCCCTTACCCTTAAGGAATATGAGACGCTGGAGTATCTTCTTATCAACAGGGGATTAGCAATAAAGCGTGAGACTCTCCTTGCCTCTGTCTGGGGATACGATTACTACGGAGAGACAAGAACTGTGGATGTCCATATAAGGCATATCAGGGAGAAACTTGACCCGGAGGGGAAGATAATCGAGACTGTGAAGGGTGTCGGATACAGGATAAAGACGGAGGATGAGTTATGAGGCGTACTGTTTTTCTGTGGCTTCTGACTGTTTCCCTGATTACCATCATTCTGGTGGTGCCTGTGTCGCTTCTGCTCTACTATCATACATATGAAGACAGGATAGAAGAGGACCTTCTTGCCGAACTTGGATACGCTGAGGCTATCTACACGGGAGGGCTCCCTTCCTCGTCACTTGAAGCAGGAGGACGCAGAGTTACTGTGATTTCCCCTGACGGGACTGTCCTCTACGACAGTGAGGCCTCAAGTGATAGTATGGATAACCACATCGAGAGGGAAGAGGTCAGAGAGGCTCTTGAGAGGGGAATAGGAATCAGCGAAAGACGGAGTGCAACCCTCTCAGAGAAGAGTGTCTATGCAGCCAAACGTCTTTCTGACGGAAGTGTCCTGAGACTCTCGACAGAGGCCAAGACTCCGTTTTCCTTCCTTTCCCTGATTATTCTCCCCATTCTTCTTGTGATTGCAGTAGCCCTGGCTGTAGTGCTTTTCCTCTCCCGGTTGGCTTCAAAGCGTATTGTTGAGCCAATCAACGCTATCAATCTTGAGGAGCCGGAAGACAACGATACGTACGACGAGCTTTCTCCTCTTCTTTTGAGATTGAAGAAGGAGAAGGAGACTGTGAAGGCCCAGATAAGAAAGAGTGAGGAGAAGAGAAAGGAGTTTGAACTTGTGTCATCATCACTTGAAGAGGGTCTTGCGATAGTCTCCAGTTCGGGCGAACTTCTTTCCTCTAATGGCAGTTTTCTCTCCCTTCTCGGAAAAGATGGGAGAGAAGATACTTCCATCTTCTCCTTCTTCCAGGACGGAGAGGGAAAGAGTGCTGTTCTCTCTGCTCTTTCAGGTGAAAGAAAGGAAGTTGTACTTTCCCTCTCAAACAGGATGGTTGAGGTGGTTGCCTATCCGTCAGAGAAGGGTGGAATAATCATACTCCTGAGGGATGTTACGGAAAAGGCAGAGAGGGAGAAGATGAGACGCGAATTCACCGCGAATGTATCACATGAACTCAAGACACCCCTTACGACGATATCTGGTTTTGCCGAGCTTCTGATGAGTGGCAGTATCCCCCAGGATAAGGTCGGAGACTTCTCGGGGGAGATTTACAGGGAGGCGGGAAGGCTTATAAGTCTTGTTGAGGACATCCTTAATCTTTCATCCCTTGATGAAGGAAATGAAGAGAATAGAGAGAGAATTGATCTCTCTGTTGTCGCTGGGACTGTTTTGAAGGAACTTTCCTTCAAGGCTGAAAACCACAATATAGAGATGATTTCTGAGCTCTCTCCGGCTTCGGTGAGGGGAAGTGAAAAGCTGTCCCATGAGATAGTCTTTAATCTTGTTGATAATGCCATCCGTTATAACCAGAGTAGAGAGCCCTGGGTTAAGGTGAAGACGGAGAAACTTTCAAAGGAGGTCATCCTCTCTGTTGAAGATAACGGAATCGGAATAGCGAAGGAGCACCAGGAGCGTATCTTCGAGCGCTTCTACCGTGTTGACAAAGCAAGAAGCAGGGAGAGCGGAGGGACCGGTCTGGGACTCAGCATCGTGAAGAATGCTGTGGCAAACATGAACGGCAGGATTAAATTGACTTCTACGCCAGGTAAGGGAACAAAGATAGAGATAATCTTCCCGCTAGCGGATTAGATCTTTTATAACCTCGGATGCAATGATAAGACCGCATACGGAGGGAATGAAACTTATTGATGCGGGAGTGCTCCGACGGGTGGCCCCTTCCTCTTCAAAACGTGGAGTGAGGGGCTTTTCTGTCGAGTAGACAACCTTCAGTTTTCTTATGCCTCTCTTTCTGCATTCTCCTCTGATTATTCTCGAGAGAGGATCCACGCTTGTTGAGTAGATGTCTGCGACCCTGAAGAGAGTCGGGTCTAGTTTGTTTCCTGCCCCCATTGAGGAGATTATCGGGGTATGTGACCTCTCGGCCTCCTCAATCAGCTGGAGTTTCCCCGTAACTGTATCGATGGCATCTACCACATAGTCGTATGAAGTGAAATCGAAAATGTCCTTTGTGGAAGGGAGATAGAATATGTCATAAGGCGTTACAGAGCATTCGGGATTGATGGAGAGGATTCTCTTTTTCATTACCTCTGTCTTCTTTTCTCCGATTGTGTCCCTTGTTGCTATAATCTGGCGGTTGATATTGGACGGAGCCACTCTGTCAGAGTCAATGATATCGAGTGCGCCGACACCGCTACGTGCAAGAGCTTCGACCACATATCCTCCGACACCCCCAAGGCCGAATACGGCAACACGTGATTTACCTAACTTCTCAACGGCATCTGAGCCAATCAGCATCTCTGTCCTACTTAAATCCATGAGGGCATTATAGGGGAAAAATGGAGGACTGAAAACAAATCCGTAGCAAAAGTCAATGAAAGAATCTGAAGTGCTGACTCAGTCTTCTTTCTCTTTAACTGCGTTTTCCAGTTTTCTCCACCTTCCGAGTTCTCTTATGTAGCATATGAGACCAATGAGGCCTGCGACAGTCTCAGAGAGCGGGAATGCAAACCATGTTGCTGTGAGGGAGATTTTTGAAAGTATGTAGAAGAACGGGATAAGACAGAAGATCTGACGTGTCAGAGCTATCATAGTACTCTTCAGAGACTGTCCTATTGCCTGGAAGAAGACAGGAAAGGTGAGTGAGAAGACAGCAGATATGAAGCTCATGCCTATTATCCTGAATGCTGTGATCCCAACAGATAGAACCTCCTCGTCTCTTGTAAATACTGTGAGGATAGTCCTGGGGATGCCTATGAAACAGAACATTCCGATCAGCATGAAGAATGAGGAGACTATGAGCGTCATGTTCACACTCTCTTTGCATCTTGTGTAATTATTGATTGCATAGTTGTAGCTGATAATCGGGACGACACATGTCTGGAGGGCCAGGAGCGGAATAAAGAAGAATGACTGGTACTTGTAATAGAGGCCCAGTACAGTGACAGCTGCATCACTGAAGGATGCAAGAATCAGATTGAGTACGATTATGTAGACGCTCATGGTGCATTGCGATAGCATCGAGGGATAACCCAGCCTCAGGACATTCTTCATCAGCGTCTTTGTCTCCGATATCTTTCCCGACGGCAGTCTGAAGCCTTTCGGTGCAACAACAATTGCTGCCACACACTGTCCCATGACAGTTGCTATTGCAGCTCCTTTGACTCCCAATGCAGGGAAGGGGCCTATACCGTAAATAAGAAGCGGGTCGAATATGATATTAGTCAATGCTCCAGAAACCTGTGCAACCATCGGGATGGACATCTTTCCTTCAGCCTGGAGAATCTTTGTCCAGTTGCTTTCAAGAAAGAGTCCTAAGGATCCTATGCATACGATGTAACCATAGGTAAGGGAATCTCTTATAACCTCCTCACCATTAGCGGAGAGTCTCACATAATGTTTCAGGAAGATAAGGATAAAGAGTGAGTAGATGGCCCAGATGATGATTTCAAGAATCATGCCCGTTCCGCCTGCCTTATGTGCCCTGTCATCATCATGGAGTGCATAAAGGCGGGAAGTGTATGTGTTCACCCCGACACCAAGTCCGACAGCAAGGGCTGTTGAGAGCCACTGCAGCGGGTAGACAACAGAGAGTGCTGTCAATGCACTTGTCGAGTAAGCTCCGACAAAATAACTGTCGACAATATTATATAGCGCCTGGATAAGCTGGCTGAGCATGACAGGCGGGGCCATACGAAGTATGAGGGATGAGAGTTTCTCTGTTCCGAATGAAGTTGGTGACGTAGTTTCTTTCATAATATAACCATCAGCGAATGAGTATTTACCACTTATGGAAAAGAAAGTGAAGAGGGATGAAAGAGCCACTGTATGCCGGATGGAGACAATATCATCGGAGGAATGCAGGTTCCTT
>CAVIAZ010000062.1:0-10176 GCA_963640795.1 bacterium
TATTTGACTGCATTCTTTATGCCGTCGTTGTCGATTGAGGTGGTAACCCAGTCAGCAATTTCCTTTATTTCCTCTGTTGCATTCCCCATGGCTATGCCGAGGTGGGCGTATTCAATCATCTCCCTGTCGTTGGCACCGTCCCCGACAGCCACAACAGATTCGACATCCTCACCTAAAGTCTCTATAAGTTTCTTAATACCACTGGCCTTACTCAGTCCCTTTATTCCGACTTCAACCATGTCGGACTGGGGGAGGCCTACTGAATTACCGACTATCTCAAACCTCTTAGAGAGTTCTTTCACCTTCCCTATTTTATGCTCCCTCGAAAGAAAGAGAAACTTACATACCGGAGGAAGTGAGGACGGAAGATTAGGATAAGTAATCAGGTTCGGGACGCTGAAACTCCTTCCTGTTATTCTCTCCACACTCGATATGAAACAGTCCCGGCACTCCTCTGTCATGATAGTGCCTTCATCAGACTGGACCATGGTAAGGAAACCGTTCCTCTCTGCATAATCTCTCAAAAATGAAACATCCTCCCCTGTCATCCTAATACTATATAGGGTCCTATCATGATAAATGACCGTTGCACCGTTAGAGTAAACACCACCGTCAAATTCAATAACATCAAGTCTCGGGTCAATCTCACTGAGTGACCTCCCGGAGGCTATGAAGATATTATTGCCGTCCTCCCGTGCCTTCCTGACTGCCTCTACAGCACTCCGGGGCACCTCCTTCCCGAACGGCAGCAGCGTTCCGTCTATGTCAAAAAAGAAGTTCAGTTTCATACCCACAATATAGATGATATCATCCCCCTTTGAAAATAACCGGTTAGTCAGAGTTAACAATATGAGTTCTCTCCTATTGACGAAAGGATGAGAGTCTTATATATTTCCGTTAGTTAGCAAAAACTAACTAAAGGAATGAGTTAATGTTACCGCTTTTTCTAGCAAAACCCGAAGAGGAAAACACCATAAAAAAGGTATCAGGAAGCCAGGAAGTCAAAAGACACCTGGAGGACATGGGATTCTCTGTCGGATCGAATATAACTGTCATATCCACTAACAGTGGCAACGTAATCGTCAAGGTCAAAGAGTCAAGAGTGGCTATCAGCGAGGAGATGGCCATGAAGATATATGTGTAAAAGGAAATAGAAATATGAAAACACTCAAAGAAGTCAATGTTGGCGAAAAGGCAACTATCAAGAGACTTGGTGGTGAAGGTGCCGTCAAGAGAAGGATCATGGACATGGGCCTTACAAAGGGCACAGAAGTCTATGTACGTAAGGTTGCTCCTCTCGGAGACCCTATTGAACTGACAGTAAGAGGCTATGAGCTCTCACTGAGAAAAGCAGATGCTGATCTGATTGAAGTAGAATAAGGAGTCAGATATATATGAGTATTAAGATTGCACTTGCCGGTAACCCGAATGCCGGTAAGACTACACTTTTCAATGCACTTACAGGTTCCAACCAGTTCGTCGGTAACTGGCCGGGAGTAACAGTCGAAAAGAAGGAAGGAAAACTCAAGAAGAACACAGATGTAATCGTGACTGACCTTCCCGGTATTTATTCCCTTTCCCCATATACACTCGAAGAGGTCGTTGCAAGAGATTACCTGAAGAATGAGAATCCTTCAGTCATCCTCAACATCGTCGATGCAACAAACCTCGAGCGTAACCTCTATCTCACAACACAGCTCATCGAGCTCGGCATCCCGATGGTTGTCGCCCTCAACATGATTGATGTTGTCAGAAAGAACGGTGACAAGATTAACACAAAGGAGCTTGAGAGACAGCTTGGTGTTCCTGTTGTTGAAATTTCAGCTCTCAAGGGAGACGGAGTTGAAGAAGTTACAGAGAAATGTCTCAAGGCTGCAGGCGGCGCTCATCCGGTTCCCCCACACATCTATTCAGGGGCTACAGAGCACACTCTTGCCCACATTGAAGAGGCTGCTCTCCACAATCTTCCAGAGTCTGAGCAGAGATGGTATGCCATCAAGATCTTCGAGAGGGACAAGAAGGCTTATGAGAAGCTGAACATAGACCCTGCCACACTCAACCACATCGAGAAAGATATAAAAGATGCGGAGAAGGAAATGGATGATGATGCTGAATCAATCATAACAAATGAGAGATACATCTTCATCGCAGAGGTCATCAAGGCATGCTATACAAAGAAAAAGAAAGGACTCTCCACTTCCGACAAGATTGATAAGGTCGTGACAAACCGTTTCCTTGCATTGCCGATTTTTGCCGTCATCATGTGGCTTGTTTACTATATCTCTGTAACAACAGTAGGAAGCTGGGCTACAGACTGGGCCAACGACGGTGTATTCGGTGACGGATGGCATCTCTTCGGTATCGGGTCATCTGCTTACAGTGAAGCTGCTGACACATATTCAGAAGCTGACCAGGTTCTTGCAGCATTCGCTGAAGAGAAAGGTATTGAGTTTGAGGAATATTCACCCGAAGTTGTTGCTTCCATCGTAAGTGCAAGCAAGTCTTCAGACACTGTCACATACACAGTTGAGGATGAGGAAACACTTGCCCAGGAAGAGGAGACAGCTGACTATGAGGACCTCAAAGAAAGTGCAGAGGCTATGGCTACAGTTGATTATGCAGAGCCGGATCCTGCTGACTACGGCGTATGGATCCCCGGTGTTCCTGCTCTTCTTGAGAGTCTCCTGGACAAAATCGGATGTGCTGACTGGCTCAAGGGTCTTATCCTTGATGGTATTGTTGCCGGTGTCGGTGCTGTTCTCGGCTTCGTTCCGCAGATTTTCGTCCTCTTCATCTTCCTTGCATTCCTGGAAGGCTGTGGATACATGGCGAGAATCGCGTTCGTCATGGACAGAATCTTCCGTAAGTTCGGTCTCTCCGGTAAGTCATTCATTCCTATCCTCATCGGAACCGGGTGCGGTATACCGGGTATCATGGCATCACGTACCATCGAGAACGAGAAGGACAGAAGGATGACCATCATGACAACGACATTCATCCCCTGCGGAGCAAAGCTTCCGTTCATCGCAATGATTGCCGGTGCCGTATTCGGCGGAGCAAGCTGGGTTGCACCATGTGCTTACTTCCTCGGTATGTTTGCTATCATCTCCAGCGGTATTATCCTCAAGAAGACAAAGCTCTTCGAGGGAGACCCGGCTCCGTTCGTCATGGAGCTCCCCGCTTACCATCTCCCGACAGTAGGCTCCATCCTCCGTTCGATGTGGGAGAGAGGCTGGTCATTCATCAAGAAGGCCGGAACAATCATCACCCTCTCAACCATCTTCATCTGGTTCGCAACCTACTTCGGCTTCACCTCGGAAGGATTCCGTATGCTTGCTGAAGATGAGATTGAATTCTCAATCCTTGCAAAAATCGGTTCTGTCTTTGCTTGGCTCTTTGCTCCTCTCGGATGGGGAAACTGGCAGGCTGCTGTCGCTTCCATCACAGGACTTGTGGCTAAGGAAAACATCGTCGGAACACTCGGTATTCTCTACGGTGCAACCGGAGACGCATACGCAGGAATCCACGCAGCATTCACATCCGTCACAGGTTTCTCCTTCCTGGCATTCAACCTCCTCTGTGCTCCATGCTTCGCAGCAATGGGTGCTATCAAGAGAGAGATGAACTCCTCAAAGTGGACCTGGGCAGCAATCGGCTGGGAATGTGGCTTTGCTTACCTCGTTGCTTTTGTTGTGACACAGGTCGGCAACATGTTTACAGGAAGTGGGAATGTATTCTTGTTTATTCTTGCTCTTCTTGTAATCGCACTCTATGTTTATGAGCTCTTCTTCAAGAAGGTCTCAAAGAAGGCTTGAGTATGAATTTGGGAACTTTCCTTGTATTGGTTATTCTGGTAGCAGTTGTTGCCCTGATTATCTTTGTCATGAGGAAAGACAAGAAAAAGGGGGGATGCAGTGGCAACTGCTCCTCCTGTGGCTGTTCCTGCCACACTAAAAAGTAATCTATAAAATATATAAGCCCGGGAGCTGTTGGACAGAACGGCTCCCTTTTTTTCTGAATGATATTGCTTCTTACCCCTCTTTCATGTAGTATTTGGTTATCCATAGAGAGTACGTGAGGGACAAGCCCTGTGACCGTACAGCAACCTGTAAGAATAAGGTGCTAAAGCTTGAACGATGGGTCGTTTTTTATTGCCCGTCCGACGGGATAAAAGCTTCTTCTCTATGGTAAAGGAGAAGCAGAAATGAAAAGTTATTTCACATCAGAATCAATTACCCCCGGGCATCCCGACAAGGTTGCGGACCAGATTTCAGACTCTGTCCTTGATGCCATCCTGGAAAAAGACCCCAATTCACGCTGTGCAGCTGAGACGACTGTCGAGAAAGGGCTCTGCCGTGTCTTCGGTGAAGTCACAACTTCAGCTGACGTTGACTATGAAAGTGTCATACGCTCAAAGATAAGGGAAATAGGATACACAGACGACTCTCTCGGCTTTTCTGACCAAAGTCGCATCGAGATAGCCCTCCACAGGCAGTCTCCCGACATTGCCCTCGGGGTTGACAGGGACGGTGCCGGCGACCAGGGAATGATGTTCGGCTATGCCACGGCGGAGACAGACTCCTTCATGCCACTTGCACTCAATGAATCGAGAAAACTTGCAATAGCCCTTACCGAGTACCGTAAGAGTGGAAAGGGAAGTTACCTCCGCCCTGACGGAAAGAGCCAGGTGACGGTATGTTACGAAAACGGGAAAGCTGTATATATAGATACGGTTGTGCTATCGAGTCAGCACTCTGAAGACATTACAACAGAAGAACTCAGAAAAGACCTGAAGGAGAATGTTATCCTACCTTCTCTTCCTGGAAACCTCTTGAATGATAAGACAAAGTTTTATATCAACCCGACGGGGCGGTTTGTCCTCGGGGGACCTGCAGCAGACACCGGCCTTACAGGACGCAAAATCATAGCAGACACATACGGCGGTTATGCCCACCACGGAGGCGGTGCATTCAGCGGTAAGGACGGCACCAAAGTTGACCGCTCTGCATCCTACAAGGCACGCCAGATAGCAAAGACTTTGGTTTCATCTGGAGTTTTTAGTGAAGCTGAGATACAGCTCTCATATGCCATCGGTATAGCGGACCCGGTTTCAATCCATGTTGTGACAGACAGAACCGATATAGACGAAGAGAAGCTTGTAGCTTTCATAAGAGATAACTTTGCTCTAACACCTAAAGGAATTATTGAAAGCCTTTCTCTGCGCTCTCCGATCTTTGCCGATACTGCCCGCTATGGCCATTTCGGCTTTCCGTCCTTCCCATGGGAGCAGGTTGATCCGGAGGTAGAGGAGAAATTGAGAAGAAATTTCGAAAAATAATGAAAAAATCTTTCAACTAGGTCAAAATTTGACCTACTGACCCCATTATACTGTTTCTGTCATAAGGAGAGAAAAGATGACTTATTCAGAAACAAGAGAAATGTATACTTCCGTTTACAGCGCATTGAGTACGAGAAGAGAGAAAAGGGAAGAGAGACTGTTAAACGCTCTAAAACTCCTTTGGGTATGGCTCCTTCCATGGCTTCTTACCTCTCTTAGCATTGTCTACTTACATAAGTTATACAATGCCAAGGGTTTTCTCCTATCTTTCGTTATACTCGCCCTTTCCTTCTCTTTCTCACTCTGTGCGTCTCATAGGGACAGGACATTCTCCATCTTCTGGGTCGTCTTCTCCTACCTTATTACGCTTTCGTCTGTCCTTACTGTCCTTTTGTAAGGATTCACCCAACACTCCTTGTCTTGCCGGGCTTATAACCCGGCATCTTTTTGGCACAAACCATATTTGAGGCTGTGCCATTTTGGCATACTATGCTTATATCTTTGTGCCATTTTGGTATATCCTTTCTGTAATGACTCTCAGAGAATTAAGAAAAAGCAACAATATTACCATCGAGGAAGCCGCGAAGATAACCGGCCTACCCACACGTACATATATCAGGTACGAGAACGATGAAGCAAGGAAAAATACCATAAAATATGATTATGCTTTCAGCAGACTCAAGAGTCATTTTGAGATAACAGAAAACAAAGGCATACTTACAACAGAGAGAATCAAAGAAGTACTCACTCCTATCCTTGAGAATAACAATATAGAGTTCTGTATCCTTTTCGGCAGTTATGCCAAAGGCAAGGCAACAGAAAGAAGTGATGTGGATCTTCTTATTGAATCCAAGTCAGACGGTATCGCTTTTTTCAATCTCATTGAAGACATGAGAGAGGCATTACACAAGAAGGTTGACCTGGTAAGATTAAGTGATTTGGAAAGCAACTCACCCCTCCTGCCAGAAATATTGAAAGATGGAGTCAAGATATTTGGATAATGTCAAAGACGACTACTACTAATTGAATCTACCGGTTTTCAGAGAGCATTTCCCCTGATTTGATAGCTTCCCTTTTCCTTTTCTCCTTTTAGGTATATCCTCTTTTCTATGAGTAATTTAATTGAAAGATACAAGTCTTTTCTCGATAACGGAAAGACGGAAAGGGAGTGTGTCAGGGAGGCTGTTGCCCTTGCTGAGAAGAAGGGTTATAAGGACCTCTCCAGTGTCTCTTCTCTCAAAAGCGGAGACAAGGTATATGTTGTGAACTATGGGAAGGCTGTTGCCTTCTACCATATCGGGACGGGAGATATTTCAAAGGGTATGAATATCCTGGGTGCACATATCGACTCTCCCAGACTCGATATCAAGATGAACCCTCTCTATGAGAGTGACGGAATCGTCTATCTCGACACCCACTACTATGGTGGAATCAAGAAGTACCAGTGGGTGACAATGCCACTTGCAATACATGGCGTCGTATGTAAGACAGACGGCAGCGTGCTGAATGTAAAGATTGGAGAGGATGACGATGACTTCACATTCTGTATTTCCGACATTCTTCCCCACATGGCCCAGGAACAGATGAAGAAGACAGCAAGTGAGTTCATCCCCGGAGAGGACCTCGACCTTGTGGTAGGACTTGGAGAGAAGAAAGACGGAGACGACAAGGACAAGGACAAGAAGGATGAGGCCAAGAACAGGATTCTCTCCATTCTCGGCGAGAAATATAACATCACAGAGAAGGATTTCCTCTCTGCAGAACTCGAAGTTGTTCCAGCAGGGAAGGCAAAGTACCTCGGCCTCGACAGGTCAATGGTGCTTGCCTACGGACAGGATGACAGAATATGCTCCTTCACTTCCCTTGATGCACTTCTTGAGGGAGAGACAGAGGAGAGGACAAGCGTATGTCTTCTTGTAGACAAGGAGGAGATCGGCTCGACAGGCGCAACAGGAATGGATTCCCGTTTCTTTGAAAATGCCACTGCTGAGGTTCTGGACAGGCTCGGTTCTTATTCATCCCTCACCCTCCAGAGGGCATTGAGGAACTCAATGATGCTCTCCAGTGATGTCAACTCTGCCTATGACCCGCTTAACGGCAGCCTCTATGACAAGAAGAATTCATCCTTCCTCGCAGGCGGTGTCGTATTCAACAAGTATACAGGGTCCCGCGGTAAGAGCGGAGCAAGTGATGCCAACCCCGAGTTCATATCGAAGCTGAGGGCAACTCTTGAGAAGAACAATATCTCATACCAGATGGCAGAGATGGCCAAGGTTGATGTCGGAGGCGGCGGGACTATTGCAAAGTTCTCAGCTTACTACGGCATGCAGGTAATCGACTGCGGAGTTGCTATCCTCTCGATGCACGCACCATGGGAAATCTCAAGTGTGAAGGACATCGAGGACGCAAAGAATACGTACAAAGCTTTCCTTACTATAAAATAGATACAATGAGAAATGCCCGATTCTTCCTTGGAGCCGGGCATTTTCTATACATATTATGTTTAAGACGATATCAGGTATAGAATAAGATATCACCATAGGTCGGGAACGGCCAATACTCACGGGCAACTAGAAGTTCCAGTTCATCACATATCTTCCTCAACCTTTCCATTCTCGGAAGTACATCGGTGCTGTAGTAATGAGACTGTAATGAACCTGTTAGATTATGGGCTTCATTTATTGTTATGTTGAGTATGTTACACTCCCCGTAAAGTTCATTGTTGAGCTTAGTTATCCTCTCAAGTATCTCCTCCTGGGAGTGAGTGTTGAGAGAGGGAAGTGCCTCCTTCATCCTCACTATTGATTTGGCAAGGGAAGACGCATACTTCACCGATGCGGGATATATATCCCTTAGTGCTATATCATACATGGTGAGGGCCTCAATATTGACAGTCTTCGAGTATTCCTCATGATGTATCTCCATTCGGCTCCCGACTTCCTTCTCCGTGTAGATACCGAACTCTCCAAAGAGCTTTATATTCTTCTCTGCTGTATATTGGTCAAAGGCATCAGGAGCACTCTCAAGGTTCAAAAGTTCCCGTCTTGCCGCCTCTTCAAGCCACTCGGAAGAATATGCATTGCCATTGAAGACTATCCTCTTATGCTCTCTGTACACACGGCCCACAAGCTTTGTAACAGCTGCATTGAGATCACTCTCATCCTTTATCTCCTCATAGAATGATTTCAATGAAGAGGCAACTGATGTGTTCAATACCACAAGCGGTCCCGATACCGAGAAGGAGGAACCCGGCATCCTGAACTCGAACTTGTTGCCTGTAAAGGCAAGCGGGCTTGTCCTGTTACGGTCTGTCGAATCACGGGGAATCTCGGGAAGAACATGGACACCAAGCTTCATCTTCTTCTTTTTCTTCTCCTCGAAGCTTGTCCCGTTCGCAATTGATTCAAGTATTGCCTCAAGTTCGTCCCCGATGAACATCGATACGATTGCAGGTGGTGCCTCCGAGCCTCCGAGTCTGTGGTCATTGCCTGCAGATGAAATTGATATTCGCAACAGGTCCTGATACTCATCCGCTGCCTTGATAACAGCAACAAAGAATAGAAGGAAGAGTGCATTGTCAGAGGGGTTATCGCCAGGCTCGAGGAGATTTACTCCCGTATTTGTCGAAAGTGACCAGTTTATATGTTTACCCGAACCATTAAGCCCCGCAAACGGCTTTTCATGGAGAAGACATGCAAAATGGTGTTTCTCCGCAATCTTCTTCATCAGTTCCATTGTGAGCTGGTTATGGTCGACTGCAACGTTGGCCACACTGAATACAGGAGCAAGTTCATGCTGGCATGGAGCAACCTCATTGTGGCTTGTCTTTGCGTTTATACCAAGTTTCCAGAGTTCCTTGTCAAGGTCTGCCATATAATCTGCGACCCTGGTCCTGATAGCACCGAAGTAATGGTCATCCTTCTCCTGGCCCTTGGGACTTCTTGCCCCGAAGAGGGTGCGTCCCGTCATGATTATATCTTTTCTCTTCTTGTAGTCATTCTCATCAATCAGAAAATATTCCTGCTCCGGCCCTACCGTTGCATTCACCCTTCTCACATCTGTCTTTCCGAAGAGCGATAGAATCTTGAGGGCATACTCATTGAGGACTTCCATACTTCTTAACAAGGGAGTCTTCTTGTCGAGAACCTCCCCGGAGTAAGAACAGTAAGCTGTCGGGATACAAAGGGTATCGCCCTTGATGAATGCGTATGAAGTCGGGTCCCAGGCCGTGTAGCCTCTGGCCTCAAACGTGGCTCTGAGCCCTCCGGAGGGGAAAGATGAGGCATCAGGCTCACCCTTTATGAGTTCCTTACCGGAAAACTCCAGTAGAACCCTTCCCCCATCCACTGGAGATATAAAAGCATCATGTTTCTCTGCTGTCATCCCGGTGAGGGGCTGGAACCAGTGTGTGTAGTGTGTCGCTCCCTTCTCTATTGCCCAGTTCTTCATTGCATTGGCAACACTGTTGGCAATATTGAGGTCCAGATCCTTGCCTTCTGCTATAGTTTTCTTGAGTGCCCTGTAAATATCTTTCGGAAGTCGCTCCAGCATAACCTCGTCATTGAATACCATAGAGCCGAAATAATCCCTGACTGTTTCCATTCTCTTTCTCCGTTTCACTTTCTATAACACAAAAAGAGAAGCTTCCTCAACATCAAAAGCCTTCTTCTGCAAAGAGAAGAGTCAAAGACTTCCGGTCATGAAGACACGGTAGAAAGAGAGATGCATGCTCTGAAGTACATCCCCTCCAAGGATGACTTTTAATAAGATATCTTGTCATCTATTATTCCTAGCACACCCCAATTTTTCCAAAGACTTCATATCTAATCTCTTGATTT
>CAVIAZ010000063.1:0-10057 GCA_963640795.1 bacterium
TTTTTTTAAAATTTCCCGTTTTTTTGTGACTTTCCCCTTTTTTCTGCTAGTCAAGTACGATTTTTTTGACATTTTCCGGAATTATCCTGTTTTAAATAGTAGGAGCAATAAAAATGAAAAGACTTATATTATTTACTTTGGCACTCTTTGTACTTTTACCCATCTTTGCCGGATATTCACCGTCCCTCACACTCAATGCGGGCGCAAATACACTCTTCTACTCTGGTGACACCTATTACTCTGTAAGAACGGGAGTAGAATTAAGCCTCATAAGTTACAGGATAAAATCTGTAACTCTGTCCGTCCCGGTTAGCATCGCAAACATGACAAGAAGCAGAAGTTCTTCGGGGCTTCTATCCCCGTCATACTTCAAGTACGGCGTCGGGCTCGAGGCACTCTTTGAGAGTGGTATTATTGGGGGAAGTATTGCTCTCCTCTATGGCTACGAGCACTTTACAGAAGAAAGGGCCGTAATGAAGTACATAGAGACAAGGGCAGGCCTACATGTAATTCTATCGTCTTACCTGTCTCTTGTTGTCCCCGTCAGCTGGACATATACCCCGGAGGGAAGCGAAGCATCGCTCTCTGTATCCCTCAAGGTAGGAGGTGAAATATGATCTCTATACTCATCCTTACCCTTATCCTCTCCCTCTTCCCATCTTGTACTCCTGACTCAACACTTGATACAAGAGAAATACATGTAATTACAGTTGCAGATGACTTCTACAACCATAAAAAGACATTGAAGAATGTAATCAATGACCAGGCGGCCCTGGTATCGCAATTCCTGACCTTCGGGGACAATGTTCACATATATGCATACACGGCCCAGGGCGGGACAAGGTATTACTCCACCCATCCCAACTATATTGCTGTAGATAAGTCTGGAAATGAAACCGAGAGATCCTCGTCTTCCTTCGACCATTTCCAATATGTTGCCTCGTCAGCCGAGAATACCTCTGACTGGACAATGGAGGATGTCCTATCACTTGTAGGCTCTCTCAACACATCGTCCGGGGACCTTATCTTCTTCACCTACTCCGGGCACGGAGATGAGAAAGGAGGAGCACTCCTGACTCATTATGAAGGCTCAAACAGATGGCACTCCACTAACAAGGAGGCCGTTATAGAGGCTTTTAACAGCATAAATGGATACAAGCTTCTCTTTCTCGACTCATGCTATTCGGGTTCCTTTATCACCGATACCACAATTACAACTACAGACACATTCACTACGGATGAGGACCGTTATACTGGAGGGAATTACATCGAGGCTATTAAGAAAACATCTCTTGAAAGGACTGAAGACACAACTCCCAACATGTGGATAATGACAGCGTCAGGAAGAAATCAGGAATCACTGGATTATCTTACAGACAGAGATTCTATCTTCCAGGAGCATTTCGGAGCCTTCACATACTTTCTTCTCAAGGCCCTCGGATATGATATGGACCTGAACGAGGCGAAGAAGGAGACGACCATCCTTACCTTCTACTCCATCTATGATTACGTCAGGGACAACTTTCCATCTAGTACTATCGATGCCCAGACTCCCCGTGTGAAGCTGAAGAGGCTGGATGTGAGACTGAGGTGACCGGTGCTCATGCCAGGGATGGAAAGTGTATACAAAATTAAGTACATACACAGCAGAGCCGGAAAGGGTAAGAAGTATAGCACCACTCAAATCTGATGGTTCTTCACCTTCTCTATCTCATCCCTGAGAGTGGCAGCCTTCTCGAACTCAAGATTGGCAGCATACTCACGCATCTGTTTCTCAAGGTCCTTTATATACTTCTTTCTGTCCTTTTCAAGAAGGAGGTTGTAGGAAGAAGAGAGAATCTTCGCATCCTCCTTTGCTATCTCCTGGCTGTCTTTGAGCTCACGCTCGAGAATGTCATCAATCTCCTTTCTGATGGTCTTCGGGGTTATGTTGTGCTCCTTATTGTAGGCCATCTGGACTCGTCTTCTCTTCTCTGTCTCCCTGATAGCCTCCTCCATTGCAGGAGAGGACTTGTCAGCATACATGATTACCCTGCCGTCTGCATTCCTTGCGGCACGTCCTATCGTCTGGATAAGCGACGTTGCGCTACGTAGGAATCCAATCTTGTCCGCATCAAGGATGGCAACAAGCGCAACCTCAGGAAGATCCAGTCCCTCCCTAAGGAGGTTGATTCCCACAAGAACATCATACTTTCCCTTCCTCAGGTCCCTGAGGATATCGACACGGTCGATAGTGTCGACTTCACTGTGGAGGTACTGTACCTTGAGACCCAGGTTAGAGAGGTAATTGGTAAGGTCCTCACTCATCTTCTTAGTAAGTGTTGTTACAAGGACTCTCTCTCCCTTCTCTATTGTTTTACGTATTTCCCCGTAGAGGTCCTCCATCTGACCTTCAGTCGGGCGGACAGATATCTCCGGGTCGAGTAGGCCGGTAGGACGGATTAGCTGCTCGACTATCTGGACAGATTCAGCCTTCTCCCTCTCTCCTGGAGTAGCCGACACGTAGATACGCTGTCCTACCTTATTGTCGAACTCCTCGTATTTCATCGGACGGTTGTCGAGTGCGGATGGAAGACGGAAGCCGTAGTTGACGAGATTGAGTTTACGGGACCTGTCACCTTCATACATAGCTCCTATCTGGGGGAGAGTCACATGGCTCTCATCTATGAAGGTGACAAAGTCATCCGGGAAATAATCCAGGAGGACGGGAGGGCGTTCCCCCTCCTTTCGGCCTGTTAAGGGACGCGAGTAGTTCTCGATGCCAGAGCAATAGCCTATCTCCTTCAGCATCTCGATGTCATATTCGACACGGCTCTTTATCCTCTCCGCCTCAACGTATTTTCCGTTGGAGACGAAGTATTCATACCTCTCATCCTTCTCCGTCTCTATTGCATTTATTGCCCTGTCTATCTGTGACTGCGGAAGCACAAACTGCTTTGCAGGGTAGAGTGTGACGGAGTCAACACTCTCCCTCTTCTCCCCGCTTACCGGGTCGAACCATACAATCTGTGAAATCGTGTCCCAGTCAAGGTAGATTCTGAATGCTGTCTCAAGATAGGCAGGGTATATCTCAATCGTGTCGCCACGGGAGCGGAACCGTCCCCTCTCGAGTACATCATCATTTCTCTCATATAGCATCCTCAGAAGCTGATCGAACACCTTTGACCTGTCAAACTCATCACCTATGCGGAATGAGTAGAGCATATCCCTCAGGGACACCGGGTTACCAAGACCATATATACACGATACAGTAGCAACCACTATGACATCTCTCCTCTCCATGAGGGAGAATGATGCATGAAGTCTCAGACGGTCTATCTCATCATTGATGTCGACTTCTTTCTCTATGTACAAATCTTTCCCCGGAACATATGCCTCAGGCTGGTAGAAATCGTATGTCGAGACGAAGTATGTCACTGCATTCTCCGGAAAGAAGTTCTTGAACTCCCTGTAAAGCTGCGCAGAGAGTGTCTTGTTGTGGCTGAGAACGAGGACAGGTTTCTGGATTTTCTCGATAAGCTTCGCCATTGTAAAGGTCTTACCCGAGCCCGTAACACCCTTGAGTGTCTGAGCCATGTCGCCTTTAAGATAACCGTCATAGAGCTTCTCGACAGCTTCCCCCTGGTCACCGGAGAGCCCGAATGGTGCATGCACACGAAAAGGGCGTTCAACTCCTGTAATATAATCAGGAACAGTTATCTCACTATCCATTGTGTATTCTCCTCTGTCTGCTCTACAAGTTCCACACCCTCGAGGACCTTCTCCTCCCCGTTACGTATGACAGTCACATCAACCTTGTCCCCGGCCTTGGTCGAGAAGAGGAATGCAAAGTAATCAACATATCCCGTAATCGGTGTATCGTTGATGGCAACAATAACATCACCACCGAGATAGATTACGCTCTGCCCGTATTGGGCCTTCTCGCTTCCACCTCTGATTCCTCCCTTGTCTGCCTTCCCCATCGGGACAACCTGGCTGACAAGGATTCCCTCATCCACAACAAGGTTGGAATAGGATACTATCTGCGCATTGAGCTCAACAGAGAGAATATCCATCCATCCTCTCGTTACCTTACCGTTCTTTATAAGGGAGTCAGCAACATCAAGGACAGTATCGACAGGAAGTGCGAATGATATTCCCTCTGCGCTTCCAGTTGTGGAATATATTGATGAAATAAGGCCGATCATTGTTCCTGAGGAATCAAGCAGCGGCCCACCGGAGTTTCCGGGGTTAACAAGAGCATTGGTCTGAATCATATTCGGAATGATTGAAGATGAAGAGGAAGTGCTCACCATCCTGTCAAGTCCCGAAATAGATCCGTCCGTGAATGACCAGGAATATCCGTACGGGTTACCGATAGTGTAGACAATCTGCCCGACCGAGAGATTATCACTTGAGCCGAACTCAATCGGAGTAAGGTCAGTTCTCTCCACCTTGAGAACGGCAATATCTGTCAGAGAGTCGGTCCCGATTACAGTGGCTTCCTCGCTTGTATTATCGGAAAAGACAACAGTGAATGATGTGCTGGACCCGACCACGTGCTTGTTCGTCACAATATAGCCGTCACTTGAGATGATTACCCCGCTTCCCTGGCCGGAGTCACTGAGTGATGAGTATGCATTGATTACAACGACGCTGTCCCTGCACTTGTTATAAACAGCGATTCGCCTTGCCTCTTCAGCAGTATAATTCCAGGAACCCGAATCTGAGTCATATAAAGGGATGAGTTCATCACCGTAATATATTTTATCCACCGGGATTCCCGCCATCTCGAAGAGGGCTTTCTCTCCCTTCGTGTTGACAACCCTCTCCATGGCAGTTCTCAGGGCTTCCTCCTCTGTTGAAAGAGTAAGGTACCTTGTCCAGACATAGAGTCCGATAAGAATGGCAATACCGCATATAGAAACAAGAATAATTGTCAGAACCTCAGCAAACGAAAAACGCTTCATGTCCTAAGGATAATAAAGACTATCTTTTTTGTTAAGGATGTCTTCTGGACACATAGTCCGATTTCCCCTGATAACACCCCCTCTCCTGACACCTGGCACAGAGCATAAAGAAGAACCTGTTCTTCTCGGTTCCTGGTATCTGAAAGTACACACCAGTCTCACCACTTACCAGCATCCGGACACAATCTTCTCTCTTTTTCAGGCACCGTACCAGGTTAGTTAGTAGCTATTACAATATGTATATTTCATTTGTTTTAAAAGAATTATATCCTTACAACTGTAATTACAGTACCAACATTTGAGAATGATGGATGTATCATGGAAAGGAAAGGCGTTTAATCCTTTAAACAACCTATCGGAATAACAAAGACACCATCATCACGGCGGTACCCATATTGGGTTCCGGTAATGATTATCTTCAGATCAGGAAGCCTTATATGCCCGCCTTTTCCGGATTCATTATGCTCTTTAACCAGGCTCTCTATCTTACATAAATGCTTCGCGCCTTCATCAATCTCTGACTGTCCAAGTTTGAACTCAATAAGAGCATATCTTCCGTCATCCAGATGAAGGACGGCATCGGCCTCCAGGTTCATCCTGTCATGATAATATGATACTGTCCCATTATGAGAGGATGAGTATATCTTCAGATCCCTGATACACAAAGACTCAAACAGAAAACCAAGCGTCTGATAATCATGGGAGAAATACTCAGGGGAAATACCAAGAGCAGCAACAGCAATTGACGGATCAACGAAGTTCCTCTTCTTTGAAGAACGGATAGCTGTCTTTGACCGTATTGCTGGTGACCACGCATCTATGTCATCAATAATCATCAATTCTTCAAAGCCGGTGAGATAATCATAAAAAGTAGGCTTTGAAATATCACATGTGGCAGTGACATCTCCAATTAATGTTTTTGTGTCTGCCAGCGTACAGATATTTCTGGCATAAGACCGAAGAATCATCCTGGCCCAGAGAGGATTCCTTTTCACATTATCGATAGCAGAGATGTCAACATCACAGGTCTGATTAAACAAATCCTTTGCAATAGCAAGCTTGGCTCTGTCTGTATTTCTCAAAATGCTCTGAGGCCATCCTCCTCGACATATCGCAAATTTGATGCCGTCAACTGTCAAATCCGAAGTACAACCCTGGAAAGAATCAGGGTTATCAAATAATCTCGATAATGATACTTCCCCGTTTGATTCATTGCTCTCATAAAGACTCATAGGATACATTTTCATCCTTGAAATTCTGAGTGTTCCAGTGTGGGGTGTCATAACAGTCTTTGAGCTTGAGCCAGTCAGGATATACTGTCCGGCTTTGCCGGAATCATCAACATCTTTCCTTATTGCTCCCCATATTTTGGGAGCATCCTGCCATTCATCAAAAAGCCGGGGCTTATCACCATTTAAAAGATCAGACGGGTGAGTATTTGCAATTAAGAGATAATTATCCCTCTTATCTTCATCCTGGAATTCAACATAGCTTCGGGCCTTCTGCCTCGCCGTTGTGGTTTTGCCACAACCTTTTGGTCCGAGAATCAGGACCGCGCCAAATGCCTCGAGCCTGAAAGCTAACTGCTCATCTGCCAACCTTTTCAAGTATTCCATATATTGCTCTCCATTCTTTAGCAAATAACTCTCTAATATAATAACTTAATTTAACAGATTTGCAATGTTTCATTTAACAGATTTGTAGGATTTCATTTAACAGATTTGTAGTGTTTTGTTTAACAGATTTGCTATATATCTATAGACCATTTTCAAGATGCCGGAAAGAGTTGGTTACCTTCAGAAAGATAGGGTAATCTTAAAAGTTAGTATCACTTACAATATATTTATCTATTTATTTTCAAAGAAATTAAACCATCTCTAAACACTAGGCATGCATTATGTTATAATAAGCCTATGAAAATAGAGGAAGCAAACAGCAGAGCCTGGGACAGGGAAGAAAAAGAAGGTTCCTGGTGGTCGAAAATTGTTGAAAAAGAAGAGGTAGAAAAAGCAAAGAAAGGAGAGCTGAATCTCAGGGTTACAACATCCCGTTTTATTCCACATTCCTGGTGCGAAAAACTCAAAGGAAAGGATGTACTAAATCTCTGTGGAGGTGGCGGGCAACAGACTCCGCTTCTTGCTGCCTACGGATGCCGTGTCACCTCACTCGACATCTCTCCGTGCCAGATAGAACAGGACAGAAAGGCACTTGAAATGTACTCCCTCTCCGCCCGTACTCTTCTCGGGAGTGTTCTCTCAATTCCCTTCGATGACGGGGAGTTTGATGCAATTGTAAACCCGATTTCCCTCAACTTTGTTGATGATCTCGAAAAGGCCTACTCTGAGATATCAAGAGTGCTAAGGAGTGGCGGCTACCTCATGATGGGGATAGCCAATCCTGCACTGTATCTCTTTGACGAGAAAAAGCAGCAAAAAAAGCTTGTCGTGAAGTACACGCTCCCCTTCTCGTCAACAGTCTCACTTTCAAAAAAGGAAGTTGAGAGAAAAGAAGCTACTCACGACACTCTCGAATTCTCACATACGCTCGATTCGATAATCGGCTCAATGCTCAGGCGTGGTTTCGTACTTGAGGATTTCTTCTCGGACAGAGCCCTGTCGGAGCCAACCGACAGTTTCGTTCACGACTGCTTTCTTGCCTTCTTATTCAGAAAGTCCTAAAAATATCTCATTCCTCTTCGTCTGTGACATTTTTCTGACTCCCTTAAGAGACAATGCCTCCCCGATAATCACCATGTCCAGACCACTGTCCCTGAGGGCCTCAATTGACTCCTTTAAAGTTTCAAGAAGCATTATGTTCCAGCTGACACTCGCATCGACGGCTACAAACTTCAGCCTGTCCTTACACTGTATCAAGGCAGAAACAATCTCCCCGGCAACAGGTTTGAAGGAAAGTAGTCCTGCAGAGATAAAGAGCTTGTCAATATTCTTTCTCTCTATGAAGGAAACCACTTCATCACATGTGATATCACTCAAGGCAGAGTGTCTCATACGGTAATCTTCGTCAATTGCCAGAGCAGTATATTCAGTCCCGCTTCTCAGGAATTCAATATCAATGCCATTATCTTCAAACATGCTGACAATATCATCACCCTGTGCATCATTACCAATTTTGGTCAGAAGGGAGAGTTTGTTATCCTTTCCGTCATTAATATATTCGAGTTCAACAAGATATCCCGAAGCTCCTGTCGAATAATATCCGGCGAGTTCATCGTTATCATCGTCTATGCAACTATCATACGTATAAAAAATATCTGCAATAATTCCAATCATGTTCCAATTTTACCTTTCAATCTCTTCCACATGCAAGAAAGAAAATTTAGAATTATAGCCATGAATATGAATAAGGCAGAGTGGTTGAAGAAACCAGACCACTTCAAAGAGCGCATGCTCCACACCGTAAGCTATACAAATACAGAGAGGACTTCCGTCTTCTTCACTATCGGGGAAAGCGGAACACTTAAACTCAATTACTCGAAGGATGATGAAGTCTCTGTTGCCTTTGTCTTCTTTCATACCCCTTCTGACACAATAGTCTTCAAAGGAAATAGAATCGAGAGCTCATTCTTCTCGCTGAGAAGCATACATAATATGTCTAACTCCATTGACGAACTGGAGATAAATAAAAATGGAGAGGAAATTATATTCTCCTCATCCGGCTCAGAGCTTCTAAGAATAAGTAACCCCGCATTCCTCTCCTCTGCTTCATTCGGTTTTATTGTCGAAGGAGACGGCGGGGTCAGACTTACTGTCTGGTAGATTTAATTATCCTGGATTACCTGTTCGGGTTTCTCCCTTAAAAGTTGGGGATGAGCAAGATAATGCTTGAACATCTTCAATGAGGATGCCCAGTAATAGCCGTTGGCTGTTCTCTCGTCGATATTAACCGTAAAGTCCACAACACGCTTCTTGAACGGCTCTCCGTCTTCCGTGAAGTCATATATCGTTCTCTTCGACCCGAAAGCAATGAAGAGCGGGCAGTTACCGAAGTTATATAAGTGATGCCTGATTGGCGGTATATTAAGGGAAGCCATGTTTGTTATAAACATAGAAGCATGGAATGGTGAAGCTTCCTTAAGAGATGGTAAAAGAAGGTTGAAGTAATCAAGTGTCTTCAGCACCCACATTGAAAACTTAAGAAAGAGACGTGGAATCTTTGTCAGGACCTTTGCGGCAGCGTCTGTATTTGTCGTCTTCATCCCCTGCTCTATTGCACGTGTGACCTCATCATAAACCTGGTATATGTTGTAGTCAGGCTTGAAGTGCATCTTGATAGTTGTCTCAACTCCGTCAATACTCATCTTACGGAGGATGGCAAGTGAGACTGTAATTTCATTGCGGGCCCAGATCCTCTGTCCACGTATATAGCGGTTGGCCCTCGGTCTCTGGCTGACCATACGCACATAGGAAGCAAGGATGACATGAAGCACCCCGAATCCATCAAGCCCCTCAGCTCTCAACTCCCTTATAAACTCTTCGGTCGGTGCTATCTCAAAGGAATCAGTAATTGTATTCTGGCTGTCACTTCTCTCAACCATAACAAATGGGAT
The DNA here is from genome assembly GCA_963640795.1 of bacterium. Taxonomy (GTDB): domain Bacteria; phylum Spirochaetota; class Spirochaetia; order Sphaerochaetales; family Sphaerochaetaceae; genus Ornithospirochaeta. The sequence continues at coordinate 9,517 of CAVIAZ010000063.1, forward strand.
GAATGTGTCAAACGGCTCAAGATTCTTTACTCTGCGTCCTTCTTTTATTCTTTTTTTCATGCGAGGATTATATATCCTTAATAAACAAATGTTCTAGTAACTGTCCGACTTTATCATTAATGAAAACGACATGGTCTAGCGACCTCCCTCACGGATAAAAAACCAATTCTACTTTCTTCTCCATGTTATCTATTGAATAAACAAGGTTCCCAAGACATTAGGGTTGTAACTGGTATCCAGAGAAATTGAAAGTCCAAGTTGCTTAAAGCTATCCCCAGGCTTTAAAAGGGATGTAACTGTCAAACTTATTATATTTTGAAGTTTTAAAAATACCGATTTAGGAATATTTTTCTATGTATAATATTGTATATTCATATAAATAACAAATTTAACCTGAAGGCTACAGCACTCTCATATCGCTACCTGGCTAAGCAAATGATGATATCCCCACCTGAAGTTTAAACTATGCCAGGTATTTTGACCCTCTATGCTTAAGTATGGTATTCTCTTCCAAATTAACTCTTAGCATCTCTCTGAAAGA
>CAVIAZ010000064.1:0-7211 GCA_963640795.1 bacterium
TTGCCCCACGGCTGCTTTCAAGGCAGCTACCATCGACCTCTCGGACATCCTTCCAAATTAGATACAAAACGAATTTTAGGAAATCGGGGGTGCTATGTCAAGTTGAATTCGCCCTTGTCCCGAATTCGTCAATTCTTTTTTGAAATTTTCTGCATTCTCTGTCGGTATATTGCCTTTTATGGTTATCCCGACTCCGAAATCCTCACTCAGGGAAGTAGATTTATACTTTTCGACGATTGTTTTTATTGGTGTGTAAAGATCATATTGGAGGTTTATTTTAAATGGTGAATATTCTACCAGCTCTTCTGTCTGAGTGACCTTCAGGACCTCTTTGACACTGTCCCCGTAGGCTTTGACTAGGCCTCCTGTTCCGAGGAGGGTTCCTCCGAAGTAACGGATGATGCATACACATATATTGGTTATCCCGGAGCCCTTGAGGACTTCCAGTGCGGGGCGTCCTGCCGTATTCTTGGGCTCCCTGTCATCTGATGAGGAGTAGAGAGTTCCGCTCTTTCCAACCACAGCTGCATGGACCACATGAGATGAATCACTGTACTCCTTCTTTGTCTGGAGTACCTTTTCCTTCACTTCCTCAAGAGTGGTCACCGGATACGCTATTGCTATGAATCTCGAGCGCTTTACTTCTATTTCGGCTTTAGCTATGGTTTTCAGTCTCTGCATTTCTATTCCAATTGTGATTGAAAATATTGTCACTGTGAGTCTCTGCTGTAATCATTGTGGCAAGATTATCAAGTGTGCTCTTTTCATCTTCATTCAGGTTTACTAATGGTATATTAACCTGGCGGGGATTTGAAACACCCCGGATTATCATATAAGGGGAGAGAGTAGAGACCCAGGAGAGGGCAATGCTCTCTGCTGTTGTATCTTTCTCCTCTGCCATTCTCTTCAAGGTCTCTGTTAGTTTTTTTATATGTGGTGAGGATGAGAATGGAAGCGTGGATAGTTTTGGTTTTGTCTTATTTGAGAGTATGCCGAAGCCGAAGGGGGCATAGGCCAGTGTCTTTATATCGAGAAGCTTCTCTTCTTCCCAGTCTCTGTTCCAGACAAGGGAGAGAGGACGCTCATGGTAGGTGATGGAAAAATCTTTACTGACCTTATGGAGAAGATTCAGGGGGAAGTTGCTTACTCCTATGCCCATTGCTGTCCCGTTGTCTTTAAGCCTCTCTAGTGTTTTAAGAGAGGAGAAGAGAGTCTCCTCTTCTGTCGGCCAGTGGATGAGGAGAATATCGACAAAGGAGGTGTGGAGACGCCTGAGTATGGACTGGACCTTTTTCTCAAGGGATGGAACCGGCATTATCTTCTCAATAATCTTCCAACTCTCTCTTTCTGCCTTTATCTCATCCAATGCGGAATAGAGGAGCGTGTCAGCATCCCGGTAGCTGTAGGCTGAGTCAAAGGTGGTGATTCCGTTTTTCCATGCAGCTTTGATTATCCTCTTTGCCTCTGTTCCGTTAAGACGGTCGTGAAATCTCTCCTCCCCGATATTCCAGAGCCCTAAAGCCTCATTCCTCATCATCTTCTATGCTTATTTCCTCTATCCTGCTGTCGATAAGTTTTCTGTCATCAAAGATGAAGTAGCCGTTGAACTTCTTTCCTCCGAGGAGAAGTGGGAACCAGAGTACATCGTCCTCCCACATATTGGAGTAATCGAGCTCGCTGATCTTTGTCCAGAAAGGCTTTGTCTCGTCACACTCGTCGATGAGAGTTCCTGAGTAAGAATGAGTGACAAAGACATAACCGAGCATCCTTATGCCGTCACGGAACTGGAAGTAGAGGGTTCCTCTCTCCTCCAGGGAGGTAATATCGAGTCCGGTCTCCTCTTTTGTTTCTCTGATTGCCGCCTCTGTCTTGGTCTCCTCCAGTTCGATATGACCACCCGGGCCGTTGTAATATCCTGTTCCCATACCGCGTTTCTTGTGTATGAGAAGGATGTTGTCACCATCAATCACATAAGTGAGGACACATCTCTCTGTCGGCTCCCAATTGTCCCATTTTATATCATCTACCTTTTCTGCATTCATGCAGTCTTCGTAGAACTTCTCTTCGCTGTATGACGGGTTCTTCTTTCTCTCCTCTTCCTCTTTCTGTGCTTTTTCCTCAGGGTGGAGTTCGTAGTGGCAGTCATCGCAGAGATTGCTGTCACGTCCGAGTATTGCATCCCAGTTAAGTTTCTTCCCGCATTTGACGCACTTTCGCCTCCATGGCCAGATTTTCTTTCTCAAGAGTACAAATGCCAGCACCAAGAGAGCACAGTCCACATATTCCAGCCACATCGGGAGGAATTCAAACTGGTTTATCAAGAGAAGAAAGACATAGAAGACAAGAAAAACGATAGCTAAGATAATAAGAGAGAATCTCTTCTTCTGTGCATCCTTATACTTTCTCATTGAAAGATTAAGGATAATCACAGTAATCATTACATAGTCGAATGCTTTGGTAACATAATTCAGGATCATGATTGTGATTCTAGCTTGTAATCGCCCATGGCTCAATATTTATCGGGGGTTATGAATTACTCCGACCTATGAAGGCCAGAGCAACTCATTGAGGGAATTTAACAGAATTTCCTTTCCTCGACTTGTGTGATTTTGTCTGTAATATAGTCTTTAACCATTCTCTTTACGACAAAAGTAGGGCCTTCATCATATCCTTCCCAGCAGTCATCGATAGAAAAGAGCAATCCTTCATCTGCTTCTGAATAGTCTGCATCAAGCCATGCCGCTTCGATATAGTCTTTGCAGATTCCAATTGACCTGGAAGATGTCCGAATGAATAGTCCCACAGGATAAGTCAGGCACTTCTCTGAAATGCTTCTGTCAGCATAAGTAACCTCATCAAAGTACACTTTGATTGAGACAATCTCTTCATTAACCAGTATTGTGGTTATTGGGGTATCGCCAATGTTGCAGAAAGGTTCATGGTCGGATGCTTCTTCTATGGAGAAAACAACATCCTCGTCAATTGCAAAGAAAATATCTACATCATCAAATGACGACGAGACAACGAGCTGTGAGCCGTCCGAGAAATTCAGTGTTACTTCGTCACTCACGTGTTTTCCTTCCTCTGGCCATTGTGGTGCAGATTGGATAGAGATTAACTTTTTGCTCGCATAGTTTTTTAAAAAATCAAAAATAGAAAACTCTTTTTCCATTATTTTTTCTCCTTTAAATAGAAATGTATTTTTTGAGATTTGATTCCAGGACGATTACTGTTGATATTAATGTCTATAACAGGACTTCCATCAGAGGACTGTCGGGGCCTGTATGTAATAACATCACCGCCTTTCATGGTTCTCGTCCATCCTTTTACGCTTCCGTCTTTATCTCTTAAAGGCTTCTGAATACCTCCTCGCCCTAAGGTCCGGAATAGCTTTTTTGCAGACTCAACTGGATTCTTTGAAAAGAATGTTCGCTTGTTGGATGAAATGTTCTTTCGGTACCTTTGCGCAATATATCCAGAGTCGGTCATCCCATAGTTTCTTTTTATGGATCTTAGGTTACTAGAGATATAGTTGGTTGCATTGTCGTGGCGAGCATTCCTTAAACCTGGAAAACCGTAGCTACCTTTACCCATAGATGACCTCCTTTGTAATGAAGGTTGTGTCCCATTTTGGGGTGAATACATGAAGTTCGATGTTCGAATTATGACATATTTCTTTAATGACATCGGACACGAATCCATAAATCAATAAGATGCTTGGGTTAAGTTTTTTGATAACATATTTCAACCCCCTAATAAAGGTGGCTCTGTTTTCAGGGTTTTTCATTATTCCGAGACTTCCCGTCGCTATAAGACCTCCGCGTTCTATTCCATTGCAACAGAAATCAAATGTACGGTAATCAGCAAATGAGACGTTCATTATAACTGGGATTTGGTTGGAACTAAAAATAAAACCAAGAACCCTGTTGCGATAACAATTGAACAACTGAAGAGGGTAGGGAAAATCATTGCAAAGACTGAAATCAGGCAGTATGCAACCTGCAAACTTTTTGAGAGGGCTTATATATTTTTCTGGACTCTTCCAGATTCTCTCAAAACAAACATCTGGAAGGAAAAAATGTACAAAGGCATCATAATCCTCCTCCTTTGCGATGAAAATCTTGTCAAAGGGAATCAGCTTTTTAGGAATAATGTTTGTTTTTCTAAAAAGTGGAAAGTTGTATGGGACAGAAAACTGAGCCTCCAGCAACTCTTTGGCTTTGAACATATCTGTGTAAGATGGATATGCTCCCGATAATTTTTCGGATTTACACATGTGTGGTCCTCCTTGATGATAGTTGCTATCACAAGAATTTCGCACTACAATGAAACGACCAAGGATCAATGGGCGAAAACCCTGCGATAGAGACGCGCTACATTCAACAAATGTCGCGTCTTTTTTATTCAAATACCTCATAGTATTTATCCAATTCCTTCTTTATTGCCTTCTCAATTTTCTGGTACCTTCCATCGCTTGAATATCTTTCTATTGTTTCGAGGCGTGCTTGGGCTGCAGATATTGAAACGATGAACTTTCTGGCAATTGCCTCAATAAGCTCTACTCTGCTTTTATCTGAGTTCTCACGAATAAGTTGTGTTATCACGGTGAATGGCATCAGAGTTGCAGAAGCCCAGACCCTTGCCTGCCATTCTGAACTTTTATATGGCGCGATACGGTCGCTTTGTGTTCTGTACATCTGCATTTTATTCTTTTCAAACTGTTCTGAGTGTAATCTTGAATGTCCCACTTCGTGTGTTACAGTCATTCTCGAGTATCCATATTTATCACATTTATTATAGTCCGACTCTCGGATTTTTATCAGCTTGTTATCCATCTCTGATATGCCAAGAATTTCTTTTGGAAATTCGTCATCTTCTACCAAAAGCAAGGAGAATCCTTTGTCTATATAAATGTCGTCAAGGAGCTGTTCTACGTTCAGAGGTTCTTTTCCTTCAAGAACTCTTGGTTGATACTCTTTAAGGAAAATAGAAGAATCCAATTCAATATCAAGAGCACTCAAGGGTTTTGTAATATACGCAAGTTCCATGTTATTTATCCTCGATATTCTGAATATACTCAAATACTTTCTTGATGTTCTCTTCAGAAAGTCCTTCAACCATTCGGGCAACCGAAGCTGCCGATGTCTTGTTACTTTCCTCGGACTTATTTCCTAGAGTTGCAAGTTCTATGTAGCTTTCTTGATAATAGTCTGCAACCTTCCTCAGCATGTGCCCTGAAGGTATTTTTTTTCCACTTTCAATCTCCGATAAATACATTGCCGACATATCCATTTCTTTAGCTGCTGTCCGAAGTGTCTTTCCTTTGGAAATACGGAGTGTATGTAAATAATCTCCAAGTTTTCTCTCTAACATTTGGATTGCCTCCCTTATTTATTAGTTTACATAGTATAAAATGTAAGCTTACAGTTTATCTCTATCTTATTTATGGTATTATGTCAAGTGTAAATGTATAGTAATTCTTCTTAATCTGCTCATGCAACTGTCTAGCATATTCGAAGGCAAGAGGGTTATAACTTTTGAGTGTGGCATCAAATAACAAGGATTATTAACAGTTTACAAAAAACAGAATATAGAAATCATCGTCTAGGTTGTGTTTGCCCCTAAGAAATCCGGTTCATGAAAATTCGGATAAGGGGGTGTGGTGGGGTGTTGATGGTAGCCAATGATGCGGATGCTAGCTTGCTGTAATCTAATAACTAAGACTACTTCTCAAGGGTTGAGGCTTAATTTAATCGAATGCATGACTGTGATTCTAGCTTGTAATCGCCCCTGTCTCAATATTTATCGGGTTTTTGGGGACAGGATGCAATATTCGTATGACTCAAAGTGAAAAGGCATCTATTATGACTAGGTAAATGTAAGTTACAGAGGAGGATTGAAATGGCACTACCAACAAACATACGTACACTTCTCTCGGGTAATGTTCTTGAGCGAGATCGTATTGAGTTCAAAGAGACCTGGCAGCCTGAAGCCTCATTGAAAACCATAACGGCATTTGCAAACGACCTCGATAACTGGGGTGGTGGTTATATTATCCTCGGAGTTGAAGATGATGGCCACGGAAGACCGAAGATGCCGGTAAAAGGGCTTGATGTCTCCGAAGTGGATAACATCATGAAGGACATCCTCAACAAGTGTAAGCTCATCAGCCCGGATTATCTTCCTATAGTTGAACCTGTGGATTACGACAACTATGCAAAGCTGATTGTAATCTGGTGCCCCGGAGGGCCGGTGAGACCTTATCACAGTCCGCTCAGGATTTATTACGAATCAGGCAAAGCCAGAGAGTCAAAGGAAACAGTATGCTGGATAAGAAAGATGGCAAGTACTATAAAACCATCGGACCAGGAACTGACGGAGTTGTACTCTCTTGCCAACCATGTGCCGTTTGATGACCAGATCTGCCATTCAGCCGATATGACTGATCTCAACATAACGCTGATCAAGGCTTACCTCAAAGAGGTTGGGAGTGACCTTTTTGCTGAAGCTGACAGGATGGATTTTAATCAGCTGTGTATAGCGATGGGGATTTCTAATTCGATGCCCGAATACATGAAACCGAAGAATGTCGGTCTCCTGTTCTTCAGCATGAACCCGGAGAAGTTCATGCCCTGTGCCCAGATTGACATAGTGGAGTTCCCTGACGGGGTGGGTGGTGACAGAATTATTGAGAACATCTTCAAAGGGCCGTTACATCAGCAGCTTTGGGATGCATTGAGATATATCAGGAACAATGTCATCCAGGAGAAAATCATAAAGCATCCGGACAGAGCTGAGGCTGACCGTTTCTTCAACTACCCTTATCCGGCCATAGAGGAAGCTTTGGCTAATGCCGTATACCATAAGGGTTATAATGTCCGTGAACCTATAGAGGTAAGAGTGGAGCCTGACAGAATCCAGATTCTGAGCTACCCGGGACCTGACCTCTCGGTGACAGTTGAGGCTCTCCAGTCGTACCATGTTGTAGGAAGGAGATACAGGAACAGACGTATTGGTGATTACCTCAAGGAACTACATCTCACAGAAGGAAGAAATACCGGGTTCAGGAAGATTCTCAGGGCTCTGGAGAATAATGGTTCTCCTCTTCCTGAGTTTATCACGGACGAGGATCACTCTTATTTTGCTTCCATCATCCATATTCATGAGAAGTTCAGTGAGAAAAGTGAAAATCAGGTTGTTTCTGGAAAACA
>CAVIAZ010000064.1:7276-10019 GCA_963640795.1 bacterium
CTGAGATTTCTGAAAAACAGCCAGAAAAACAGCCAGAAACGAATAAAAGAACTAAGGCCACAGAGATAGGCTTCAGGTGTAAAGATGTTCTTGAAGTCATACGAACCCAGCCATCTGTTTCCCGCAAAGGTATTTCAGAGAAACTCGGTTTAACTGAAACCGAAGTGCGGACAGTACTATATAATTTGAAAAGGGAGGGAAAGATTTGTCATGAAGGCCCAGATAAGGGAGGTAGATGGGTTATCAATGAGGGCAATGTCATTGAATGGTGATATCAACTGAGGGGATAGCAGTTATTTCTTTGTAGGGTAATGTTTAAACTTGATGAGCATCCTTTCTTATGGTTGGTTCAATCCGTCCATGATAAAACTTCTTCACAAGAATAATGTCTCTCTTTATGTCAAATTCATCTTTTCTGTGCTATTGTACAATGAGGAGATTAAAGATGGATATCAACAAGTATATCGACCACACTCAGCTTGCTGCTGATGCGACTAAGGATAAAATCAAGAAACTGTGTGACGAGGCTAAAGAGTATGATTTTGCCTCTGTATGTGTAAACTCATGCTGGGTTAAATATTGTGCGAAAGAGCTTAAGGACAGTTCTGTTAATGTGTGCACTGTTGTAGGTTTTCCTCTAGGGGCGATGGTGACCAGGGCAAAGGCATATGAGGCAAAGTGTGCTGTTGAGGACGGTGCCGACGAAGTCGATATGGTAATCAACATCGGGGCACTCCACGATAAGGATTACGCCCTTGTTGAAGAAGATATCAGAGAAGTCAAGAAAGCATGTGGAGATAAGCTTCTCAAAGTTATTATTGAGGCTTGTCTTCTCTCCGATGATGAGAAGGTAAAAGCATGTGAGCTTGCTGCCGCTGCCGGTGCTGACTACGTCAAGACTTCAACAGGATTCTCGAAGTCAGGCGCTACAGCAGAGGATGTTGCTCTTATGCGCAAGACTGTTGGTGATAAGCTTGGCGTAAAGGCTGCTGGTGGAATCAGGGACAGTGAGACAGCAAAGAAGATGATTGCTGCCGGTGCTTCGAGGCTCGGATGCTCTGCCGGGATAGCAATAATGAAAGGGATGAACTGATGCCGAATACTGTTGATGCGCAGAGCAGTGCGGACTTTCTGAAGTCCCTGGGGTTCCCGACCCTTACTGTACATGACACTTTCCAGCATTTCGATTTCACCCTCCCGGGGAGGAGAGTCCTTCTCATCGGCCCGATGGGGTCGGGTAAGACCGAGTATGCCGCACGTGTCTGGAGGGACGCGCAGGTTGCAAGAGGTAAGGGCGATGCTGTTGCCTCCTCTACATCCACAGGTCTCAGGGACAGGCGTAACGTCTTCTTCATCAGGACCGTTATCGACGGGGCAAGATTTACAGATTATCCCGATGATGCCCTTGCATACCGTAGCGGGTATGTCAGATGCGGGGAGAATATTGCAAGAGTCAGAGACAGTTTTGACTTTGAGCAGGTTCTGAAGGACAACCCTACAGTCGGGACATTCATCATAGATGAAGCTTCCTTCTTTGATGAGAGACTTGCCTATGTTGCACGCAACTGGGCCCTCTCTGAAGGATGTATGTTTGTCTTCCCGACACTTGTGCTTAACTTCAGACGTGAATTCTTCAACTCTACAGCCCGCCTTATGCTCGATATAGCAACAGATGTGTTGCCACTTACAGCATATTGTGAGGAGAAAAGCTGCCTCAGCAGTGCATTCTATACGTACAGGTATTACCTTGTTGACGGAAAGGAATGTCCTGCTCTGTATTTTGATCCGCTTATCGTTGTCGGAGGAGACAGGGTCAAGGAAGGCGGCATTGAGCCGAACTATGCTTCCCGCTGTGACAAGCACCACTATCTACCGGGAAAGGAATACACTTTCTTCACGCTCAAACCACTTGGACTTGATGCGGGGAAGGGAGAACCTGAAGGTCTTATAAAAGAACTTGATGCCCTTAAGAATAATGTGGAGTCATCACTTCTCTATGAATCATTGAGCAGACGCTATGACGGAGATCCGAACTGTGAGACCTATCTTAATTCACTTCTTCCTGCCTACATTGCAGAGAAGGCACTTGCATTCCTCTTCTCTGAGCAGAATCTCATCAGTGAGGTGCTCTTGAGACGGATTGTGGATGAGCTCGGACTCGATAAGGATTATCTTGGTAAGACTCTCAAGGAGAACAGGAGACCTGTCTCCTTCGAGGAGCAGTATTTGCTGTAGGAGAGAATATTATGGACAGTGAAACAAAGAGTCTTGAAGAGAAGATGGTTTCCTCGAGAGAAGTCTATTCAGGGTGCCTTCTCCATGTTTATAAGGATGATATAACCCTTCCCAACGGAAAGCCTGGCATTCGTGAACTTATAAGGCATAACGGTGCTGTGGCTGTAGTACCTCTCCTTGACAACGGAAATGTCATAGCAGAACACCAGTTCCGATATCCCTTCGGAAAAGTTATTGTGGAAATTCCTGCCGGTAAACTCGACAGTCCAGATGAAGACCATCTTGAAGCTGCAAAGCGGGAACTCAGGGAAGAGACAGGTTATGAGGCGGATGAGTGGATTGAGATAGGCGAGCTCTATCCCTCTGTTGCGTACACGACAGAGACTATCTGGCTCTATCTAGCACGCGGACTCAGGAAGGGGGAGAGACACCTGGATGAGGATGAGTTCCTCAACGTTGTTGAGATTCCCCTCAAAGACTTTGTTGATATGGTCATGAGAGGAGACGT
>CAVIAZ010000065.1:0-9946 GCA_963640795.1 bacterium
TTTTTCAGAATATTGGAAAAGTAGGAAAAGGAAGAAGACGGAACCTAAAGGTAGACCGGAAAAACCCCGGTTCCCTCTGATCCAGCTACAAAGGAGACAAAAAGGAGCGCCGGACAGAGAGATTCGGGAAGAGACTGTGGTCTCCTATCTATATTCTCAGCAGAAGCTGTACAGTGAAGATTATGACTATCAGGGCAATGGGATAGGTTGTTGCATAAACAGTTGCTATACTGTCTGTCCCTGCAACCTGCATAAGTACTGCCAGGGACGGTGTGCATGTCATGCTAGCCGTCATCGCCGCAAGCCCGTTCAGAAGAGGCATCCTGAGAATCTTCGAGAAAAGAAGATATCCCGTAAGAAGCGGAAGAAGAACGAAGATAAAAGCGTAGAGAAGTGGAGCAAAGCCGTATTCTCCAAAAGCCCGGGCAAGATTCCTTCCTCCCTCTGTTCCGGCCCCTGTGAAGAAGAGGAGAAGTCCTATCTCTTTACTCGGGGCGATGAGACTCTTGTCAACTTCAAGGCTTATCTTTCCTATTCTTCCGAACGAAGCAAGGATAAGTGAAGTTATAAGAACACCTCCTGTTGACCCGAGTGAGAATGAGCCTCCACCTGGGAGAGGAATCGTCAAAGCTCCCAAAAGCACCCCCGATACTGCTGCAAGAGAGAACGGGAAGAGGCCGAGTCTGTCAATTTTAAAGAGGTTGTCCTGCTTCCTCGACTCTGGAATATCATGGTTTTCGCTCATCACAAGTTTTCTCTCCTCGGCCATATCAACATGAAGAATGCGGGGGAATAATTGCATGAAGAGGATCTTCATTGTTATCCCTATTGGATATGCCATGCCGTATCCTGCTGCGACGTAGGCTGATGCATCTCCTGCCGCCTCCTTAGCAGCTGCGAAACCCGGAGATGTTGTGAACGCTCCTGTCATTATGCCAATTGCAAGAGGTGCTTCAATTCTGCCGAATCTGATGACGAAGAATGCGATTACAGAGCCAGTCAGAGCTGTTGAGAGACATATCACCAGATATCTCAATCCGCTTTTTCTGAGACTTGTCAGGAACCCCGGCCCTGCCGAATACCCGACAGCTGCCATGAAGAGAATCAAACCGAATGTCTGGAGCTCATGGGGAAAGCTGAAGCCAAGGTGCCCGAAAAGAAGCGCAACAATGAAAATTGCAACACTACCGAATGAGAAACCGTGGAAGTGTATTGCGGATATCAAATATCCAAGCCCTCCAATGGCAAATAGACTCAGCATCGAATAAGCTAAGTTACTTAATTCAAGCATATCACTTCCTCCGTTTCTTTAGTGAAGCCTGACCAGTGCTTTTTCGAAGCGGTCCATACCTTTTTCTATCGTATCCATTGAGACTGAATAGGCGAAACGGACGCAATTGGGCATTTCGAATGCAGCACCCGGAACAATTGCCACATGTGCCTCTTCAAGCATATATGAACAGAAATCGAATGAATTCTTAATCAGGCGTTCGTTGGCTGTCTTTTTCCAGTAATATGTCGAAACATCAGGCATCAGATAGAATGCACCGCCCGGTTTAGGACATTTTATAAAGGGGAGGGCTGCAATGCGTGAGTACATATATTCACGTCTCTTTGCAAATTCTCCCCTCATCGTCTCGACATCATCCCTGCACTCTTTAAGTGCAGTAATTCCTGCATATTGCACAAATGTTGTACTGTTTGTTGTTGTATGGCTCTGCAGGGAAATCATACCCTTTGTTATATCCAGCGGAGCCGCAACATAACCCAGTCTCCATCCTGTCATGGAATATGCTTTTGAGAACCCGTTGACGGTGACAGTCCTTTCCTTCATTTCCTTTGAGAGTGAAGCGATGCTTACATGCTCCGCCCCGTCATAGATCAGCTTCTCGTAAACTTCGTCCGATATGACATAAAAATCATTCTTCAATGCAAGTTCGGAGAGTCTCAGAAGAGCATCCTTTGAATAAACTGCCCCTGTCGGATTGTTTGGCGTATTGATGATGACTGCCTTTGTCCTTGGTGATACGGCTTTTTCTATTGCCTTCATGTCAAGCTGAAAATCATCCTTTGTTTTAACGAATACGCTTTTTCCTCCGGCAAGCTTCACCATCTCAACATAGCTTACCCAGCATGGAGTCGGGATAATCACCTCATCTCCCGGATTCACCAGGGTCATTACAGCATTGTAGAGTGTCTGCTTTGCCCCTGTTGAAACGCATATCTCGTCTGGTGAATACAATACATGGTTCTCTTTCTCCAGTTTCTCACATATTGCTTTTCTTAACCCGAGTATTCCTCCAACCGCAATGTACTTTGTCTCTCCTCTGTACATTGCCTCAGCGCAGGAATCCATAATCTTTTTCGGGGTCTGGAAATCAGGCTCCCCGAGATTGAAGGAGGCTATGTCGAGACCGGCAGCCTTCATTTCACTTATCTTTCCCCCGAGCATACTAGTTGCGGAGGGTGTGACATTCATAATTCTTTGGGAAATCATTTTATTCCTCCAAACATCTGTACCGGACTATGCCGGCACAAAATATAACGTTGAAATCAGACAGCTGCTGTGGCAAGAAGTTTCTTGTTGCCGAGTATGGAGTCTGAAGAAGGGAGACCCTTCGTAGCGGCTTTCACTTCCTTTTGAAGTTCACGGTCTCTCTGCCTGATTAATTTGCTTTCCTTGTCGAAGATCATCATTTTCTCTTCTCCTGTGCGGTATGGTTCCCAGTGTGGGACAACTCCCCCGTTCGGGTTGCCGCTGTAGACGAAGTTGATGAGTGCTGAACTCATGATTCTCTCCAGTTCAGCCGACTCCTTGAAACCTCCATAGAGAGGGAAGTTGTGGGCATTATGGAAGAAGAACGGAAGTTCAGAGCCGTGCCATGCTGTGCGTCCGCCGTCAAACGGAAATTCGTTTGCGAAAAGGAATGTGTATATCTCACTTTCGGCACTTGAGGCATATATATCGGCAAATTCAATCGATGGGGTTCTGAAACGTGTGTCATAAGTCCTAAGGTCAGCAATATCCTTATCAGGGAATGCCTCTTTGAAGAGCTTTATGAGCTTATCGACATTCTCCTCTCCATAGCATGCGGAGAGTATTGCCCTTTTTTCATCTTCACTCACAAAGTGCTTGTTTGGAATTGAGTTGTTGAGAGGAAATTCGCACATGACGGTACCGACCATCATAGGAATCTTCTTTGAGCGTTCATTCAGTCCAATCTTTCTTGCACTTCCCGGATAGTTCTTTCCTTCAACTATGGTGAAGTATGTAGAGTAGCCGTCTTTATTGAGACCGGGTTTTACTCGGTTGAATGCGTCTATAGCGACCATTGTTGGAACCTTCTGGAGTTCAGCAATTGTGCTCAGGCCGAGATCCTTCATTATTGCTTTCGCAATTACAGTACAGGTCTCCGTATCGTAGCGCTTTGTGTCATAGATTCCACTGAGTACGACTGCCTTGTTGAAAAGTCCGTCCGTTTCGTCAAGCTGCATGAGAGTTGTCACCTTCTCTCCACCACCGGAGTGCCCCATTATTGTTATATTGGAACTGTCTCCTCCGAATGAGGAAATATTCTCCTTTACCCATCTTAGAGCCTCTACAATGTCGTAGATGCCGACATTGACACAATCTTCATACTCTTTTCCAAATGCTGAGAGGTCAAGATAGCCAAGTATATTGAGACGGTGTGAAAGTGACACAACCACCATATCTCCGGTTTCGCTGAGATCCGAGCAGTCATAGCACTTGCGCGAGATAGGGGAGCCCTGCTCGTGTCCGCCACCATGAATCCATACGAGGACCGGTTTCTTTGCTTTGCTGTCAATCGTTGGAGTCCATATATTAAGATATTGACAATTCTCATCTTCTGGCCAGAAGACGTAATCGCTGACAAATTGGATACCGGGAGCATTGGGGTTGTTTGTCGGGCAGCAATAGCCGTATGCCCATGCTTTCTCAACGCCTTCGTGGGGTTTCACTGGCTTCGGCATCATGAAGCGTTCTGCTTCTGCATATCTGATTCCCCTGAACTGATAGAGTCCGTCAGCCTTGAAGCCATGGTATTTACCGCATTTTGTATCTACAATTGGTTCTGTAGGTGTACAAATAAATTCTCTAAACATTTTTTACTCCTTAAAGTGGGAAGAACAGGAATGTTGCAAGCATACAGCCAGCAAGAGCAATGAAGCAGTAGGGGATTGTCCACTTGAGAGAATCCACCAACCTCTGGCCTGCTGCTATATGTCCCATCGCAACACCTTCATGTGATGCAGGAAGAACTGCCGCACATCTCGACATCTGGGCACAAATCATTACAAATGGAATCGGGTTCCATCCGGCAGTAATTGCTGTAGCCGCCGCAATGGGTGTGAAGATGGCCTGAGTCGCCATGTTCGACATTAGGTTGGTAACAAAACCACAAACAAAACCAAAGAAGAGCAGAGTTATATACGGGCTTGCTCCATCTCCGAGAAGTGAGAGGACTGCTCTTCCGAGAGTGTTCCCGGCACCTGTGCTGCTCATCGCATTGGAAAGACTGAGGATACCGACCATGAACCATGCCATATTGGAAGTTGCTGCCTTATTGATTTCGTCCCTGGGGAGTGCTTTTGTATACAGCAGGATGAGAGAGCCGACGACAGGAAGAACATAAGCAAGTTTTCCGAGTTTTCCTGAGAAAATCATCGCTACCATGACAACGCCAAAGACTATGTAGATGATGGTCTGGTTACGCTTTGAAAGCTTTGCATCAGCCTTGTGTGCAACTTCTTCCTCCACGATCTCACAATATTTTCCCTTCTGGGGCATAATCTTGTTGCCGAAGATTGTCCAGAGTGTACAGAGCAGACACGGTACTATACGGAACATGAACGGCTGGATGAATGTAATGAGTTGACTCTCGTCTGTTGCCATACCTTCATAGAAAGCATTGAGCGATGCAAATCCCGATGAGCCGAAGCCGACGGGGAGGGTTCCACACCATAGACACGCTAGTGAGCAGGCAGGTATAATCATTCTTGAGAGGGATACCGGCTTATCGTTACCGAGAGATGACAGGAACGCCACCATTATTGCTCCTGTTACTCCTGGCGGTATAAATTGACAGAAGAGAATAACCACCAGACAGATTCCGACAGACATGAGTATCCCGCTCTTTCCTTCGAGCTTGAAGAGGACATTTTGTATATCTGTCATGAGCTGTGTCCTGCTGAACGCAGCAGACATGACATACATGCCTGCAACGAGAAGCATCGTAGGCTCCGTAAGACCGCTGAAAGCCTCCTCAATTGTACATACTCCCGTAAGGAACAGGAGTGCACAGCATGTCAGGGACGTTAACCCGAATGACCACTTGTTCAGCACCAAGCCGAAGATGAAGAAACCCAGTATACCTAGTACGATATATTGATCCATTTTTAACTCCTTTTGTTTTTTTGTCCTTTTTTAAATCTTGTAAACCTTTACAATCCCGTTTGTTGCGTCGACTTTGACATAGTCTCCTGTCTCGATTTTGGAGATATCGATTTTGTCGACCATCGGGAGGTCAGAGACAATTGCTCCTATAACGACTATTGACTCAGCCTCAATGTTAACGATTGCAGCAGGTCCGACACCTCTTTTTACTGCGTCATACAGCATGTAGGATCCGCCGGTCGAGCCCTTCGAAGACGGGAAACACAGAATCTTGTCCTTCATGCATACGCCTTCAAGCTCATGGCCACGTTCGATGATATAACCTGTCTTGGGATTTGTGCTTCCCATGAATGAAATACAGTCGTGCTTGGCAACAATCGCATAACCTTCAGCTGTTCCTTCAACGACCTTTCTGCCTTCTAATACAATTTTCTCTTCCATTTTATTTCTCCTCTCCTAGTGCAGTCTTCATGCAGTCTTCAAGCTGTACAAGTTCCGAGTCCATATTCCACAGTCCTCTGATGTAATGGGCAAGTTTTCCTGAGTTTGTTGCCACTCCTTTGTATCCTTTGGGACTTGTGGGACAGAGTATCGGGCATGTATCTCGGACAAAAGTCACGCCAGCATCGGTGAGAGTCTTTACATAACCCATTCTCTCAGCAAGTGCATATACCTGGTGTGAGAGGCAGACCCATGTGTCAATCTTCACTTTCTTTCCACTGACGAGCTGGGCAATCTCCCCAATCTCATTGATTGTACAATGCGGGCATCCTATGACAACAAGATCGGCCTTTGTCTTGAGTGTGAAGAACTTCTCGACTTCCTTGTATTCCTTCTTTCCGAAATGGAGTGTCACATACTCATCTTCAAGCACGGCTTCCTTTGTGGGAGCTTCGGGAGTGAATCCCTCTACATGGTAGAGTGCGATTCCACCGGAGGAGGCAAGAGCAGCTCCCAGAGCCTTATACTGTTCGACTACGGGGCGTTCATTTATTCCTGTGAATACTGGGACTTTGTTTCCAACCTGCTTTCCGACGTAGTATCCGAGGACAGCAAAGTCACGGTTAGTTCTAAGAGGGTAGTCCACTTTCACAAGATGTGTTGCCTTTCTGTTTTCATCGAGATGGAAGCCGTATTCAGGAACACATCCACAGACTGCAGCTGCAAGGGCTGTAGGACCTCCCTCACGGTTTGTGCGTGCTCCTATGACAGAGTTTACATAGATGATTGCACTTGACTCTCCCCAAGCAACATGTTCGCCGAATCCCGGGCATCCACCAACAACATAGGGCGTACATGTGTAGGTCGGGATGGCTCCCATCTTTTCATAAGCTTCATTGAGCCTGAGCTGTCCTTTGCAGAATTCCTTATCGAACTGGAGAGATTCCATGTCGAAACAGTCGATTCCGATTGTGTTCAGCGTTGATGGTACACAGAATGAACCTTTTTCGCTGGCATCACAGACATACTCAAGTCCAGCATCTCCCGCAACGCGGTATGATACACCTGGAAAGTGTACGTTCTTTACCTTGACCATCCTCTTCGCGCCGTAAATCTCTCCCAGAGTCACAAGCACTTTCATACACTTCTGGGTGAGCGGACCTTTTTTACCGTCGAGCATATCCTGCTCTTCTGGTGTTAAATACATTGCCATAAGTATTCTCCTTTTATTTGTTTTCCTTTGTTTGCAGGTGGTGGTAGCCTGTCATGCTTCTTGCTTCCTTGAGACGGTAGCCTTTGTCGATAAGAGAAAGAATTTCCTGCTCTTTCTTATCGATATTCTCAGCAATTGTGAGGACTTCCTCCTCAAACTTTCTCGGAACCACCACGACTCCTGTATCATCACCGATAATGATATCTCCCGGGTGAACGGGAATGTCTGAAAGCATCACCGGAGTGTTTACGCTCTCAACATAGACACGGTCTTTTCCGGTTCTCATGTAGTAACCCTTCGAAAAGATTGGGTAACCGCACTCGATTACGGCAGGGATGTCACGGCAGACACCGTCAATGACAGTTCCTTCGATACCATACTTCTTGGCCGTCTTTGCCATTATGTCGCCCCATACGGTACAGTCATCTCTTCCAGCATTGTCGATGACTACAACCTGGCCCGGTTCAACATCGTCAAGGAAATCTCCGACCGTACCTTTCTCGGCTCCGCACGGGACATAATGAACTGTAAAAGCCCTCCCGCATATCTTCTCGCCCCTTTGGATGGGCTTCACGCCGTAGACACTGCATTCCACTCCAATCTTGTCCATGGCATCTGAAACACATGTTGTGTCCAGTTTCTTGAATCTTTCAACAATTTTATCCATATTCCGTATCCTTATTTCTGGAGCATCTTGTTGTAGTTGTACTTAGCATCTACATCAAGGATGTCGGCACCAGCTTTTATTTCGGCAATCATGTCCTCTTCCTTCTGATAGAGGGCCTCAGCTTTCTCAAGCACCTCAAGCATTCTTTCCTGAGGTACAACCACAATACCGCTACTGTCCCCGAGAATTATGTCTCCCGGTCTCACCTGTACGCCCCCGCACTGGATCATCTGGTTTGTGCTTTCCTCAATGACTCTTCCCCTTGCCGTGCATATTACCGTCCCCCGTGCAAACACTGGATAATCAGCATCAATGCAATCATCAAGATCTCTGCAGCATCCGTCGATTACCGTTGCAGCAACACCTCTTGTCTTCGCGGCATTTGCAAGTATTCCTCCCCAGCATGAGCTGTCCATCCTGCCCCCGTTGTCGATAACGATTACGTCACCTTTCTTCGCAACTGAAATAGCATTCATCCCGAGATGTGTCTTCTGCGGTGTCTCTCCTGCGGCAGTCATTCTCATGGTGACAGCAGGTCCGACAATCTTACGCCATGATGATTTCATCGGCCTTATTCCGAATGTGAATCCCCTCATCCTGAGAGCATCCATAGCATCCGAGAGATTTGTCGATGAAAGTCTTGTGAAACGTTCTCTGAGTTCTTCTGTAAATTCCATTTTCTCCTCCTTATTCTCCATCAATAATTTCACATCCTATTTCTTTCAGCTTTTCATCAACCCAGGGCCTGGGGTATGTGCCGTCCATTAACTGGGTTTCCATGATTTTTGCCTCTTTTTCCATAATTGCTTGGGTATTTGCAAGAACCTTCTCTGCCTCTCCGGGACGGATGAAGAGTATCCCGTCGCTGTCCCCGACTACGATGTCGCCGGGATTCACAATCACGCCTCCAAAGCTGATTGTCGTATTTATCTCTCCCGGTCCGTTCTTGTATGGTCCGTTTGGTGTTACCCCACGGGCATAGACAGGATAGTCCATCTCTGCTATCTCTGCTGCATCGCGTATGCTGCCGTCAACGATGATTCCAGCTATTCCCCGAATCTTGCAATAGTGGGTCATAAGCTCTCCGAAGATACTTCGCTCTGTATGACCTCCTGCATCAATGACAATCACATCTCCTTCTTTTGCTAGATCCATTGCCTTGTGGAACATGAGATTATCGCCTTCAGGAACCTTCACAGTAAAAGCTGTGCCGAGTAGTTCTGCTTTTCCTATAGGTTTGATTGCAGAAGCGACTGCTGCTGTCCTCGACATGGCATCATCTATGTTGGCGACAGGGATTCCTTTGAAGCGGGAGACAAGCTCCTTTTCCGGGCGTTTGAAGTCTTTGATGATTTTGCATCCGGTACTCATTTATATACCTCCATTATTTTATTAGTATTATTATTGTATACAATCTATAACTACGTTAATCCCCTCCACTTCTCCAGGAGGGGGAAAATCAAATTCCCAGCTTTTCTATCCTCATGCGCTGGTAGGCCTTAATGCTACTGAGTTCAACATTTTCAAGATGTTTTTCCAGGAGTGTCTCGGCTTTCTCCAGGTTCGCTTCTTCAATTGCAGAAAGAATCTCCAGATGCTCGTTTTTTGAGCATAGAAGTCTGTTTGGAGTTTGGGCCGAAATTTTCTGGTTGGCATCAACCTGTACAGAAAGAGATTTAAGAATCTCATGTATTTTTGAATTATCACAATACTTGGTGATAAGGTTATGCAGTGCAGTATCACTGTTGTAATAATCTTCAGAAGGGGAATTCTCATCAAGGGCAAGAAGCATAGTCCGGACAGTGGTGATTTCACTGGGTGTCACATGCTGGATACAGCTTTTGAGCGAATAAAGTTCGAAAATCCTTCTTATTTCACAGTTTTCGTGAATGTTTATATCGGTATAAGGACTGACAAAGGAACCGAGATTCTTTATCTTTGTCACAAATCCCTCGGATTCAAGTCTTTGAAGTGCTTCACGTACCGGAGTACGGCTCATGTCGAGACTTTCACAGACAGCATCCTCCACTATAGCCGTATTGGGGGCAAATTCAAAGGAGATAATCTTTTTCAGGATATATGCATATGCCCTGTCGCTGAGATTCTCTTTCTTCTCTCTCATTTATCCTATCTCCTTAATTGTGTAACTATTGTATACAATCGATATTTGTATCTGTCAACATTTTTAATCTGAATATTTTAAAAATAC
>CAVIAZ010000066.1:0-9771 GCA_963640795.1 bacterium
GTGAGAGCTGAAGGTAAGGCTGAGGGCATAGAAGAAGGCAGAGCTGAAGGTCTAGCTGAAGGTGAAACTAAAGGGACAATCATCACGCTTGTAGGGTTAATCAAGAAGGGTCTCTTAAGTGAGAAAGATGCTGCAGAGAGCGCAAATATGACACTTGAGGATTTCAGGAAGGCTGAAGCTCTCTACTCTAACTGAAGAGACGCTCAGCAGTCACAGAATAATTATGAAATCAACATATTGTATGACCTGTGTCTATCCGCACAGGTCAAATTCTTTCCCTTTTCTCATCATTTTCAAGTTCAAGGATTCTTGAATCCATGAATGACTGGATGAGCTTTTCTGCTCCATGGATTCTCTCCTTCAAAACCAGGAATTCCTCTTCTTTCTTTTTAACTTCGCCTTTTTCCCATTTGAGATAAAGAGCCCTGTTGATTTCAATCATTATTGAGTACAGGTTCCTGTTGTTCTCATATCCATTGGGGATGATTGTGCCGGAGAATGGGTAGTTCTCTTTTACGCTGTAATTCAGATCTTCAAAATAGCTGGTGAGCATCTCTCTGAGCTCCTTTGGTGTGTGCTCCGGATCTGTCCCGAGACAGATGTCGGGTCTTCCATACGCATAATTCAGATCACATTCATATGGGCTGTCACTGAATGAGTGGCAGTCGATGAGAAGTGCACATTTATGCCCGGCGATAGCTTCTTCTGTATAGTTTGTAAGCATCTGATGGTACGGATCATAGTATTTGCGAATCATCTCCATCTTATGTGACAACTTGAAGTTGGTAAGAATTTTGAGGTCATGTGTCTGGGTATAACATATACCCATGCCAACGACGCTCATCTCCTCCTTCAAGTCATCCTTGAAACGCTCCATATCACAAAGAAGTCTGGAGACGGGGGCAACAAGGGGCTTTCCTATTCCATTGATATAAAGTTCGTCAGTGTACCAGTCTGTCATGTACGGAATTTCCTTTACGTACCTGTCGTAAATCTCCCTCTTTTTCTTGTTTTTTCCTCCCCAGCACCAATAGGCCATACTTTGGGGTTCATGGTAGGGGGATGGGATGTCCTCACGGGGTAATAACGTTGACGAATGGGGGATGTTCAGAATAATGCTACTGGACATTTCTTTCTCCTTTTAGCCGATTGTTTTTGGATGCCGGCAAGTTGGAATAAATCCACATCCTTGGAATAACTCTGCACAGGCAGAGGGGATGAACTATTGCATTGGAGAAAAAAGAAAAGACCATTCCAGGTCCGTCTCTTCCTTTAGCAGATTACGGCTGCAAGCAGAAGTTCAAATCCCGATAACCTAATGTACCACCAGAGGGGAATTGTGTCTATATCGTTTTTTTGTCGAGTCCGACAAGGTAGATTTCAAATGAATCATCCCTGCATGCCTTAGGCTTGAATGGCTTAGCCTTCTGGAACATTTCTCTCATCATCTTGAGTATTTCAACCTGTCCTCCACCCTGGAAGATCTTGATTACAAGGTTTCCGTGTTCCTTGAGCTGCTCACCCGCAAGGAGTACAACCTGCTCGGCAAGCCATTCTGAACGGGTTGTGTCAACTGTGCGGTTACCTGTCGTCATCGGGGCTGCATCAGAGATGATTGTATCGTAGGGGCCAAGCTCAATGAGGCGCTGTCTGTTTTCCCTGCTGAAGGCATCTCCTACAATTGCTGTCACTGTAGGCGGAACGGGGTTGAGATTCAGCGGATTGAGGTCTATGGAGACTATTCTTCCGTTTCCCTTGAGAAGTTCACGGTGCGTAAAGAGAGTCCATGAGCCGGGTGCTGCTCCTACATCGAGAACACTGTCACCGGGCTTTATGAGATGATGGGAAGCATTTATCTCCTCAAGTTTATAGACGCTGCGTGCGGGGTAGCCCTCTCTGTGGGCGCGGAGTGTGTAGGAATCTGCCTTGTCTCTTCTGCTGTTAGCCATAAAGACATTAAACAATCTTTCCTTTATTTATTAAAGACTGTTATAATCCCTTTCGTGAGAAATACGGTAATCAACAGACAGTTTAAATATACTTATTCAAATGCCTGGCTTTACATAGCACTTGTCAACGTTCTTGTTTACATAGCCTTCCAGCTCTTTCCGGCTCTGGTTTACTATCTGTCGCTTGTGCCGGTTTATGTCCATTTTAGGCACTACTATTGGCAGTTCTTCACCTACATGTTCTCCCATGCCTCATTCTGGCATCTTTTCTCGAACATGCTTGCGCTCTTTGTCTTCGGTAATGTGATTGAAAGGGGAATCGGCTCAAGGGAGTTTGTGCTTTTCTACTTACTGACGGGAACCCTCTGTGGAATAGCAAGTTACCTCACATATTGGTATTGCGGGATGTACTATACAGTCATCCTTGGGGCTTCTGGGGCGATATATGCCCTGCTGTTCCTCTTCTCCGTTCTCTTTCCGACTGCCATTGTACTTCTCTTCGGAATAATTCCCATGCGTGCACCTCTCCTGGTGCTTCTCTATTTCTTTATTGAATTCATCGGGATGTTCCGCACCGACGGGACGGCACACCTTGTACACCTCTACGGCCTCTTCTTTGCCGTACTCTATTCAACTGTCCGCATGAGGATGAATCCTCTCAGGCGGTGGGGGCTGCTATGAAGAACAGGGATGCTGTGAGGGAGATAAGGAAAGCAAAACCCATAAGGGACGTTTTGCAATTCACGGACGGAAAGCTTAATGTGACTGTCACGTCCTCCTCCCTTTTCTCGGACGTCAACAGTGATCTGCCCTCTCCTGACATAATTGAGTATCTTTATGATATCTCATCATCTTCAACAGATGAACTGAGAATAATCCTTCCCCCGGAGTGCGGGATGGAGAGTGTCAGGAAAGTCTATCTGAACTACATTTCACTCGACATCAAACGGGACCTCAGGGAATACCGTACGATAATGATCAAGATAATCTCATTTCTTGTCTTCGGAGTAGGAGTATTGATGCTCTCTTACTTTCTCGAAGGCTTTCAGAACCGTCTTATTGCCGACACAGTCAACATAATAGGCGGTTTTGCAGTCTGGGAGGCAGCAGAGGTCTTCTTCTTTGCCCGCAGCGAGAAGAAACGCCAGATGCTCACAAAGCTGAAGCTTGTCAGGGCAGAGTGGACCCAGTAATCAGAGTCCGTACTCGTACCTTATATCTGCATATTGCTTCTTTATTACATTATATATGAGTTCAAGCTTCTCGTTGTGATGGATGAATGCGCTCTTCATTGCATTGATGGTAACCTTTTCCAGATCCTTGAGATCAAAACCGTATTTCTCTACAGCAATACCCATTTCCTTTGTGAGGTTGGTGTCACTCATGAGGCGGTTGTCGGAGCAGAGGAATACACGGAAGTGGTTACGGAAGAAGAGCGGGAATGGATGGTCTTCATAGCTTGAGACAGCACCTGTCCCGACATTTGATGTAAGGCACATCTCCAATGGAATACGCTTGTCCTCCACATAGTTGGCCAGGCTTCCCATCTTGATTATCTCGCCGTTCTCAATCGTCATGTCCTCAACAAGTCTTGTACCGTGCCCGATTCTGTCTGCATGGCAGATCTGGATGGCCTGCCATATGGACTCGAGTCCGAAAGCCTCGCCTGCATGTATTGTTATATTGAAGTTTTTGCTTCTTATGTAGTTGAATGCCTCGATATGCTTCTTTGCCGGATGTCCGCATTCGTCCCCCGCAAGGTCAAAGCCGACAACACCGCGGTCAGAGAATGCAACTGCAAGTTCTGCTATTTCAAGGGAAGTAGTGGGACTTTCATTACGCATTGCACAGAGAATCAGGCCATACTCGACTCCTGTCTCCTTCTTTCCTGCATCGAGTCCTCTGAGTACTGTTGTCACAACCTCTTCGAGGTTAAGTCCCATCTTTGTATGGAGCATCGGCGCGAATCTGATTTCGGCGTATACGATGTTCTCCTTGGCCAGGTCAATTATCTCCTCTTTGGCAACTCTGAAGAGAGCTTCCTTGTCCTGCATGACCTGTGTTGTATATTGGAATGTTTCAAGGTAAAGCGTGAGGGACTTCTTCACACATCCCTGTATGAACCAGTCTTTGAGTTCATCCTTATCCCAGGAGGGCAGGGAGAGTCCCCTCTCTCTTGAGAGTTCTATTATCGTCTCCGGCCTTAATCCGCCGTCAAGGTGTTCGTGTAACTCCACTTTTGGTACTTTTCTGATGATATCTAAATCCAACATAGGTCTATTATATACAGTAATTCTTATTTCTCAAGAAAGAAAAGAAACGACCCGGAGTTGCACTTTTTTTAACATTGGTCTTGTATTTTCTTTAACAATTTGCATTTAATTGTAGAAAAATCGCACTTTTTGCTTCTGATTCTATTTACAAAAAAAGTAATGTTCATCATTATTTATCCAGTAGGAGACGGAATAATGTCGAAGACAAATGAATCCATAAATAAGAAACTGCTGCAGGCTGCCGTGTCTGCAACAAAGGCAAGGGAGATCAAGGAACTTCTGGATAAGGGGGCAGATATTAACTGCCACAACGAATGGGGACTTACTCCTGTCATGCTTGCAAGCCAGTACAACCACTCTGTGGCTGTGCTCAAGGAAATCATCGCCGACGGAGGTGATATCAAGGAATGTGAGCCGAAGTACAAGTCAAATTCGCTTCATCTTGCAGCCAACTCTGCAAAGAACCCGAAGGTAATCGAGATTCTCCTTGAGGCTGGTGCTGATCTCGAGTGCAAGAATTATCTTGGTGAGACTGCACTTATCTTGGCTGTCAACACAAATGACGAGACAAAGATTACAACCCAGCTCATCAAGTGCGGGGCAGACATCAATGCAACAGACTACCAGGGACACTCGGTCCTCGAGTATGCAAAAGCAGTCAAGAAGACCTACATAGTCAATCTTCTTAAATCACTTGGTGCCAATTGAAGAGTGGAGGCTGAGGCCTCCCTTTTCTTTTCAATCCGGCCAGACAAAATGTGAGGAGAGCCTTGTCTCTCCGTTATCAATCAGGATATCTTCTCCGCTCATTGATTTGTTCACAACAGTTATAAAGTAAAT
This sequence comes from bacterium, assembly GCA_963640795.1. Classification (GTDB taxonomy): domain Bacteria; phylum Spirochaetota; class Spirochaetia; order Sphaerochaetales; family Sphaerochaetaceae; genus Ornithospirochaeta. The sequence goes on from CAVIAZ010000066.1 coordinate 5,063, forward strand.
CCACTCGGCTATCTCACGCTCACTTGCCCATTTTCTCAATGGGGTAAGGTCCATTATTTCTTTCCAGAGTGTCTTGTCGTCCATTACCGGACGGTTGGATTCAGTCAAGACTCCTCCGGGGGAAATTGAATTGCATGTGGCGCCGTATCTGCTGACACGGATGGCAGTGTTCCGGGTATATGAGAGGACTCCGCCTTTACTTGCACTGTATAGCGGGAACTCAGCTCCCGTATGTGCCGATGCTGAGGCTATGTTGAGTATAGCCTTTATCCCTTCCCTGACCCCGTATTTCTCTGTGACATTCACAGTTCCTTTGAGGTTTACGAGTATGTCATCATCAGAGTTCTGCTTTCCCGCAGAGTTGATGACAATGTCCACATCCGGGATGTCCGGAAGTGATTGGGGGTCCGTCACATCTGCAATGAAATGTGTGTACCCTGCATCTTCTATTGAGGAGGGAGAAATATCGAGTCCGAATACGCTGTGACCCCTCTCGAGAAAGAGAATGGCTGTCTCCCTCCCGATTCCCCTGCTGCTTCCGCTGATGAGCACTCTCATTTCTCTTCACTCTCTTTTATCTTTCTAATGTGTCCTGTCAGGGGAATTGTTATGAAGGGCACTAATGATGCTTCAACTACAAGCTCAATCAGGGTTCCTGAAAGAACGGACGAGAGGATGTCTTTCCATGCCATCTCGTAGAGTGACAGCCCTACCGGGGCAAATGCAAGTGTCATGAATATGGCATTGTCCATAAGCTGTCCGATAAGTGTCGAGAAGGTGGCACGGAAGAAGAACCACAGGCGGTTGTCGCTGTGCTTTCTTTCTATACTCTCCTTCATTTTTGCAATTATATGGACATTGATTACATTCCCGCACCAGAATGCCATGGCACTGCTGATTATCGTCCTCGGGCCGTTTGAGAATACAAGTGCGAATGCCTCCGCCTGCTCTTTATATTCCGGCAGGGTAGGGATGAATACAATCACACGCCCGATAATCATGGCTACAAATGAGACTATGGCAGCTATGTTGATTATCTTTATGCTTTTCTCCTCTCCCCAGACCTCTATGATGACGTTGCTTATAAGGAAGATTCCCCAGCTTATGAGAAGGCCTCCGTCACAGATTATGACAGGAGTACCGAAGGAGAGTGCCTTCATGCAGAAGATGTTCATTGTCACTGTTATCACCGTATAGGTGACTGCGAGGGCGATGAGCCACTCGGATGATGTAAGTCTTTTTTTCTCAATCATGGTGTTCATAAAAAAGAGAGAGGACACCCTCTCTCCTTCAAAGATGTCTTTTTCTTTAACTTCTCTTCCATTCTCTGTCGACAACGGCGGAGTTGATTTTGTCTGTTTCCTTTGCTATCTCTTTCTTTATCTCGTCAGCAAGATCTGAGATAAGATACGATGTCTCCTCTCCGGTGGAGCGGTACTTGACTTCTACCTTTCCTTCCTTGTAGGAGCGGTTGCCGAGTGTAATTCTGATCGGAAGTCCGATGAGGTCGGCGTCAGCAAACTTCACTCCGGCTGTCTCCTTCCTGTCGTCATAGAGCACTTCGATTCCTGCTTTCTCAAGAGAAGCGTAAATCTCATCTGCCACAGCTGTGTCCTTCACAAGGGAGACAAAGTGTACCTGGTAAGGTGCCACTGTGATAGGAAGCTTCAATCCGCTCTCATCATTATATTCCTCTGCAAGACATGCAAGAAGCCTTCCGACTCCAATGCCGTAGCATCCCATCAACACCGGCTTCTGTGAACCGTTCTCATCCTGGTAGGTGCAATTGAGGGCAGACGAATATCTTGTGCCGAGCTGGAAGATGTTTCCAATCTCAATACCTTTACTCGATTTGAGAGGCTCACCGCACTCCGGACACTTGAACCCCTCCCGTGCAGATGCTATGTCCTTGACAATGGCATCCGAATAGTCTCTGCCGTAGTTGGTGTTGAGGTAGTGATAGCCTTTCTCATTTGCTCCTGCGACAAGGTTATTGGAATTGGCGATGGAGTCATCAACGCAGAGGATGAAGCCCTTCTTTGCGCCAATCGGGGATGCAAAGCCCGGCACCATGCCATACTCTTCAATCTCCTCCTCGTGTGCGGGTCTGAGGGAATTGGCCTTGATTGCATTGCTGAGTTTGTTTTCCTCAACCTCATAGTCTCCCCTGATGAGGGCTGTGACCAGCTTATCTTCTTCCTCTCCGGTCTTGTCATTGATGAATGCACCGACATAGAAGACTGCCTTTGCTGTCATCCTCGGGTCAATATTCAGGAACGATGCAAGTTCGTCAATTGTCTTGCTCTCCGGGGTTGCAACCTTCTCAATGGGTTTGAGGTCTCCTGTAAAATATTCCTTCTTAAACTTTGCAACCTGTCTGTTCTCTGTGTATCCGCAGGAAGGACAGGTGATGATTGTGTCTTCCCCGATAGGAGAGAGATACATGTACTCGTGGCTGATCTTTCCTCCCATCATACCCGTGTCGGCACCGACTGCGATAGCAGGAAGTCCACAGCGTGAGTAGATGCGGAAGTACGCCCTGTATTGGTCAGCGTACGCCTCGTCCAGGGATTCCTGGGTTGCATGGAAGGAGTATGCGTCCTTCATTGTGAATTCCCTGACTCTGATGAGTCCTGCCCTCGGCCTGGGGTCGTCACGCCACTTTGTCTGGATCTGGTAGACCATGACAGGAAGACGCTTGTAGGAATCGATCTCACCTTTAGCGCAGTCTGTGACAGTCTCCTCGTTTGTCATGGCAAGTACCATGTCTCTGCCGTTACGGTCCTGGAAACGTCCCATCTCCTTGTCGATTGAGTAGTAACGTCCTGTTTCCTTCCATATATCTGCAGGGTTTACGACGCTCATGAGGATTTCCTGTCCTCCGATTCTGTCCATCTCCTCACGGATTATCTCCTCAATCTTCTTTGTGGATCTCATGCCGAAAGGGAGGAGTGTGAATATGCCGGCACCGAGCTGGCGGATGAAACCTGCTCTAAGGAGGAACTCATAACCTTTTGTATCTGCACCGTTAGGGGCTTCCCTGAGGGTTTTTGCAAACATTTTTGACATTCTCATAGTTTAAATATCTCCAGACTTAAGCATTATAGATAAAGAAGCTGTTATGAACAAGAAGAGACAGTGGAGTATATTTCTCTCTCTTGCTCTACGATATATTTGTGAAAACTACAAAGAACTTTTGTTTTTCAGTTTTGTTCTAACAAACTTGTCAATTAAATGGCACATAGAGATAGCGCATTGCATATCGGTATTGGATAAGTCTAAGTTTGATGGGTATCTAGTTTGGACACCATAAGGAGAAAGTTCAATACATGCTTCTGCAAGTGAGTCAAATGAAGGGTCTAACTCTGTGCACTTTTTGCAAAGAACAATCAAGTCGTGTGTTTTTGGAGGCTCTATATTTGAAGCTACTAATACTGCTTTTAGGAGTTTTTCTGATGCCTGCTCGCAATGGTAGCATATTTTTCTATTGGCGTTGGCCTCATGTTGCGTAAAAATTCTGCAGAGTCTAAATCCATTTGTGCATATTTTAACCATTCTTCATGCATACAGTAAAACTCCATCTTTTGAAATTTTACGTTCAAGCGATGCTGTTTGTTGACGCTTGAGAAAATCGGCTTTTCTATAGACTAGCACGTCCATTGGGATATCTTGGATGGAGTAGAGAGCGCGTCTAATTGCTTTAATGGCGTCTGCGGGACGTATTGTGTTGTCTGGGATGATGACGCAAATGTCAAAATCGCTGTCTGCCGTTGGGGTTCCATAGGCATAAGAGCCAAAGAGATAGATTTTCTCAGTCTGGACAGACTGTTTAATCACGTTACTAATTTGTTTTAGCTTCTCTAATTCTTGAACTCTCATGGCCTAATTATACCAATAATTATTTATAACGTAAATTGAAAATGTACCATGCTGTTGAAGGCTTTGCTTGACTGACATATTCAAAGAGTGTGAAAGTGCCTCATCTTTCGGGGCACTATTTGTTTTGCAAAACATTTCTTTGTGTTAAACTTCCGTTATGGATATAGAAGAAGCAAAGAGGGATGTTGCCCTCTTTATGAGAAGATGCTATGAGAGGGGGCTGACTACCACCACGGGAGGAAATATAAGTGCCCGTGTCGGAGAGAAGATGGTAATCACTCCGTCAGGACACGACAAATACACCCTCTCCGAGGCAGATATAGCCGTAGTAGACATCGCCACAGGGGATAATCTCACTCCTGAAAAGAAACTCAGCATCGAGACGGAGATGCACCGCATGATATACCTCAGGCGTCCTGATGTGATGAGTGTTGTTCACTCTCATCCTACATTCTCATGCCTCTTCAGTGCATCAGAGGAAGAAATTAACACATCACTCATAGCGGAGAGTTATTACCTTCTGGACAGGGTTGTTAAGGTTCCTTATGCCCGGATGGGGACTGTGGAACTTGCAGAGGAGGTCTCATCTTCTGTTGCTTCAGGCCACAATGCAGTATTATTGGAAAAGCATGGGGCACTTGCTGTCGGAAAGAGTGTAATCAATGCATTTGACAGATTGGAGTGTCTTGAACAGGCTGCCAGACTGACATATCTATCTCACATAGTGGAAACCCGTAGTCTGACAGGTGAACAGAAAAAGGAAATCGCATTAATGCGATGAGGAGAATAATCATGGAACAGAAAACAAAAGAGGATTTACTGGACAAAGC
>CAVIAZ010000067.1:0-9697 GCA_963640795.1 bacterium
TTGAAATCCGGCCAAGTAAAAAGTTGAAATCTGGCCAAGTGAAAAGTTGAAATCTGGCCAAGTAAGATACATAATATACATACATCAAAACTTAATACATGGTTGTTTGATATGGATAGAAATGAATATAGGCCTAGGATTATTGATTCAATATTGGAAAGATACCTCTCAGCTTTTGGGGCTGTTTATATTGAGGGGGCAAAATATATCGGCAAGTCCTGGACTTCTGAATTCCATTCAAAAAGTACATGTTTCATTGCTGACCCTGAAGGAAATTATCGAAATCGGCAATATGCTGAGATGGATCCATCTTTGGTCCTTCCCGGGGAGAGACCACGGCTTATTGATGAATGGCAGGATGTTCCTGCCATCTGGGATGCTGTCCGTTTTGAAGTAGACAAGGTATCTTCCTGTGGCAATTTCATTCTAACAGGCTCCGCAACCCCTAATTGGAAGAGTATTTCCCATAGCGGGGCGGGAAGAATCGGAACCCTTAGAATGCGGCCAATGAGTTTATATGAGATGGGTTATTCCACTGGAGATGTTTCTCTTGAAAAGTTATGCAAAGGGGAAATTGCTAACAAGATAGTTAAGAGCGCAAAACTTGAAGATCTTGTTGATTACATATTGCGTGGTGGGTGGCCTGGAAATATTGGAAAGAAGCTGGAGGATGCTGTTCTTCTACCGAAGGATTATATAAAGACTGTCCTGAATAAAGATATTTATAGCTTGGACAATGTTCATAGAGATAAGGCTTTGATGGAACTTCTAATGAAATCTCTGGCTAGGAATGAGTCATCGACGGCAACTCTTAAGATTTTTCAATCTGATATCAGAAGCGGAGGGGGTAGGGATGTCACGACAGATACCATCTCCTCCTATCTTGATATACTTAATAAGTTGCTTCTTGTTGATAACCAGCTTCCTTTCTCCTCAAGGCTAAGGTCTTCTGTTCGTGTGCGACAGCAGGAGAAGAGACATCTTGTAGACCCATCTCTTAGTGCAGCTCTCCTGAATGCGACGCCTAGTAGCCTTATTTCTGACCTTGAAACGCTAGGCTTATTGTTCGAAGCATTATGCGTCAGAGATTTGAGGATATATGCAGAATCATTTGGAGCCGAACTGTATCATTATCTTGATTACAGGAACAGAGAAATGGATGCGGTTATTTCTCTTCCGGACGGGGAATGGTGCGGATTTGAGATAAAGCTTGGAAGAAACAGGATAGACGAAGGAGCAGAGAATCTTCTTAAAATAAAGAAAGAAATTGAAAAGGAAAATAAAGAACATGGCCCCAAAATTCTCTGTGTCATCTGTGGTCTTGAAGGTGCGGTGTATAAGCGTCCCGATGGGATATATGTTGTGCCTCTTACCGCACTTAAGCCATAAGCTTCTCAAAGTGTGACCATGCTGGGAGGTGACAGGGCTTTCAGGTACTCTTCAACATTGACATAATTAATTCCATCAACAGAGGTAGTTTCTCCTCTGTACAGGACAGTCTTGCTTTTAATCTTTCCATAAAGCTGAGTTACTGTCCTGCATTTTTCCTCATCAACAAGATGCCTGTACTGATTCTCTGTTATAACGTTGCTGTGCTTGATTTCAAAGAGCTCACAGCAGAGTCCTTCAGAATCGAAGATAACCATGTCAAACTCGCCTACAGGAAATTTAAGGACAAATACCTTTTTGTCCGGTGAGGATATCTGGGTCTCCATAAGAACGATATCTTCAAGCATGCGACCTTGTATTTCACTGAGAATTCTTGTCTTGACCCAGTCTCTTTCCTCAATGGGGATTTCTTTCATGTAATTGTCTTCAAGAAGGCTCAGAATCAGAGCTTCTGCTTGGGCATAACGCAACCCCGGCTGGGCTATTACCACTCTCTTTGTGACATTATTTGTGTTTTCACTTGATACGACATCAACGTAGTAAATCAAATCCATCAATTTTAAGTATGCTTCAATTTCTCTTGCCATGCCGTCTGTTATATCTATTTTCTGCTCCTGTCTGTTCTTGATTTTGAGGAGATCCATCATTTTTCGGGTGATGGATGGAAGATCCACCCTGTAGAGGATGTCAGACGGTTTCTTTCTGTCTTTTTCCAGGTTATTACGGGAGATGGCGAAGTCACTAGAGACAAAATCCCTTGTAAGGACTTCCACTGTAAAGTTATGGTTTATATCTTCAACAACACGGTTAATGGCGCCTGTCAGTTCACCGTTTTTATACAGATTTGCCAGGGAGCGGAAATGAGTTCCGTGCTGATAATATTTCAAAGAATGCTGGATATTCTCCGCAATGGCTTGGTTAACATAAAAATCAGCATTGTCCTTGTTTCTGAAAGTCTTGGGCTTACCATTATAGTAGGTCCCTCCCGTGCACATGGTCCCTCCATATCTTATATATTCGTCAATGTCGTCAATACCAAGGACGGACGAGAACTCTCTGAATGGAATGAATGTTGTGTGGAGAGTAATGGTCCTGTCAAAGAGCTCGTCACCCTCTGTAAGGAGAAACCCCAGAGAGTCTGTGCCTGAAAGGATAATCTTGATTCCTGAAGTGGCATATATATCTGAAAAAAGGGATGCGTTTTCTATGAAGTCTTCAAGTAGTGTTACCTCATCTATGAAAATGTATTTGTATCCTTTTCTTTCAAGTTTCTTTATGTCCGTGTTAAGTTCATGAAGTGTGTTGTCTCTTGAAACCTTTATATAAGCAGCATGCTCCCTTTCTTCCTTCATCTCATATAGCATCTGACTGATTAGTGTTGTTTTTCCTGTTCTTCGGAGGCCGTAAAGGATAAATACCTTTCCCGGATAGTCCCCAGAGATATAATCCTGTAAGTTGTTTATTCCGTCTCTTCTTCTGAATTTGGATGTGCTGACAGCAAAGTTGTCCAGTGGCCTACCTGTTCTCACATTTGTTATGTAATTGGAGGGCTTATCTGTGGTAATGCCCTTTAATGAGGAGATTTTCTTCTCGATTGATTTCCTTTCTTCTATTTTTTTTCTCAGAGACTCAACTTCTTCTGTTTTCAGGTACACATCTCTGATTTTTCCATCAACCCGGTGCCTGTGGTAAAAGTAATCCTTCCCGTTTATCTTTTTTCTTGCGATTGAGCCGGCAGGAAGAGCTTTGAGCTGTTCTTCCATATCTTTGATATCTTTTTCTCTGTCAGTTGTTGTCATATAAGAATTGTACCCGATTATACCCTTATTTCAAGGGTATAAATTCAGGGTATAAACAGCAATCAGAAGCTGTCGCCTGCATCTACTACGAGAATGCCTGTCCCGATAATGTAGACCACTGGGGAGATTATGCATGTGGCAGGGAAGTTGGCCCAGCTGAGATATATCCCCAGGCAGAGAAGGATGAATGCTGAAGATCTTTTGATGTTAAGAGCAGTCTTGTCCTTTATTGCAACTATTATGAATGTGGCAATTGTTGCAAGATAAATCACAAGGATGGCTATCTGTAGATAGACCTCATAAATGGATGAGGTGATGGTCATCTCTCCCCTGTATGATGATATCGGGATAATAGCTGATACAAGGAAAGAGATAGCCAGGAAGGCAAAGTTGTACAGCCCTATGTGTGAAGATGAGAATCCGAAATATCGCAAGGAGGAGAGCAGAAACATTGCAGCTGTTCCCAGAAGGGAGAAACGCTGGAGGATCAGAAGATAGAAGGGGAAGTCAAAATAGAAGCCGAGAGCAGAGACGGCATCCGACACAATCAGACTGCTCTGGAGGTCAACGATCATAAAGAGAAGAGGGAGAATCTCCCCGTCCTGGCTGTGGAGCTTGTGCTTTATCAATAGTGATGCTTCTGGGAGAATTGAGCAGATAAGAACAACCAGGAACGGAAAATACTTCATTGCCGGTGCAAGAAGTCCGTTAAAACCGCCATCTCTTCCAGCCTCAATGAGAATGTTGATGAAGAAGAAGCTGTAGAATATGGTGATAATCACCTGCACAAACAGCTGGTAGATAATGAACTTTCTGTTCTGGCTTTGCATTAAATCACATCCTCTGCCGGCACATTAATATCTGTCTTGGTCATTCTTGCCTCAATATTGGATGCCAGACTTATCAGTGTTACATCCAGGAGTGTTGCCACACTGTTGAGGAAAGGAATAATCGAGATAAGAGCAGCCTCAGCGCCATATACGTTTATGTTCATGACCCTGAAGAGAAGGATTGCAATTACCGCTGTTTCACAGCCTGCTGACATGAATGATATGAGCGACAGACACACTACAGTCAGAGCAATCAATATGGCTGCCACTGCAGTTACCTCAGCATCGAGGGCACTCAATATGGACAATACGGAAAGGACAGAGACAAAGCATGTGCCTCCGCGAGTGATGAGGATGCCCAGCGGGGTCGATACGTTTACTATTCTCTTCTGCACTCCAGTGTTGTTTCTTATTATCGCCTCATTCTGCAGACTGGTAACATATATATTCCCGCTCACGAATCCCAGGATAAGGGATGATATTGCCCTCCCGATAACCAAATAGGGATTCTTTTTGAAATTTGTGAAGATAAGGTACAGTAGAGGAAGAACAACTACGATAAGTACCAGTGTGGAAATCAGGATGTCGATGAAGAATGAAGGAGAGACGAATGCTGTCTTTTCCTGCCACAGGTTGGTGAAGAATGCTGTCCCTGCCACATAGACGAACAGTGCACCGAAATTGGAGAAAGTTCTCTCTATCCTGTACATAGCCTCCGAAAGAGAGTTCATCACAGTATATGCGGGTCTGATGACATCAGAAGATGGGGTCAGGGCAATGCCGAAGACAATGGCTGCAAGTAAAAGAGGAAGAAAGCCTGTTCCTGCCACTTCAACAATGCCGAAGATATCGTAGGAAGAGATAAACTCATTGTACAGGGTGACATAGTCTCCGCCTGCAGAAGAGGTGACAGGAATAGAAGAGGAGAAAATCCTCACATGAAGGATAGCAAGAAGTGCCAGCACAAAAGAGGTCACAACTGACCATAGGATATCGTATCCGACGACCTTCCCTGCGACTTTATCCTTTTTGAGAGAAGCAACTCCTGAGGTGAATGTTATGAACGAAATAGGTATGAAGAGGAAAATACTCACACTTATAAAGAGAGATGTGAGGAAATTCATTGCATTCAGAAGACCGGTCGAATATGGAAAAGCAAATGCTGTAGCACCGGAGAGCAGCAATGCAGCCAAATAAGTAAGCCAAGTTTTCATACTAGGATTTTAGTCCTCCTTCATAAAGCAAGTCAACTCAACGAATTATCCTTTCAGGAGAGAGGCCAGCTTGTAAGAGCTGGAGAATTCTCTGTCAAGAAGGTTCCTTGCAAAGCTGTCTACTTCCTTTGCAGTTCTGTCATTCGATGCCGCATAGGCGAGTGTGCAGACCATGATAGCTTTCTGCATATTCTCCTTGTTGTACCAGACAACACCCTGGTATTCATTGCACTTTGTCAGGTTCATTACACTGTCGTCATTAAGAAGACATGACAGCATCTCAATTGGTGTTGCATCCTCCATCTCATCCCTCAGAAGCATGGTTCCTGACACAAAGAGGGCTGCATAGTGCATGAGTTCCCGCTTTCTGTTGTCATCAAGACACAGCCTGTCGAGTTCTTCGTGGAAGAATTCGGATAGCATCAGCCTGTCGGATGTCTTCATCAATGATTTCGGGGTGTTGTTGTCTTCAGTGAAAGGAATCAGAGACAGGGAAGCTGCAATCATGAGAGGAAGTGAGCTGTCAAGACTAGACCATGACGGGAAGAGTTTCGGTCCCTTCGGTCCGAAAGCCTTGCCCAGGAAGCGTATGAACTTAATGACAGGGTGTGGATCCACATCCTTCGGAGCCAGTCCTAGCTGTCCCTTTGTTGCCTCTTCCATGGACGGATAGGATTCATAGAGCATGGAATATGCTTCGGCAAGGATTAAAAGGAGTTCCCTTTCGTCCTCTTTCTCACCCTTTCCGTTTACAATCTTCCTAATCAGGGCGAGGGTACTGCTTCTACGCAAAGCTTCAATTGCCTTATAGACAGGTTCCAGCTTCATCAGCGAGATTGCTTTATCAATATTCCGAATTCCCCCGTTACCGTACTCTTCATAGAGTCTTCTTATATAACCATCGGTATCTTCTATCTCCCTGATATTCCAGTAGACTTTGGATTCGTATCCGTTAAGGGAGAATGAATAGCCTTCAAACATGTTCATTGAAGGGATGATGTATGTCAGGCCGTCAATGAATGAATCCATCAGGACAAAGTTATTCGAGCTGTAGGAGAGGCCGAGATTCTGCGCAAGGGTCGTCGTCTCAACTTTTCTCTCGTCCCCATACTTCTTCAACTTGGGACAGGAGGTGCTGATTCTTCCTCCCGCTCTCTCATACCTGTTGTTTACAAGGACAAGAGTGCGTTCCCTGCCAGATCCGTTGACAAAGGCAAATACAGATTCTTCAACAGAACCTCCATCATTGAAACAGTCATAGAGATTGAAGTTGTCGACATTGGCAAAGAGATAACGTTTTCTCAAGAGGGGGAAGATACGTCTTTCATGTTCGTCAATCAACCACTGGTTCGGCTTCTCGTTATAGTATGCCCGCTGGTATTCCATGCCGTATTTTTCCCTGTATCCTTCAATCTGACCGTGGCCTATCATCGGAAGTCCCGGAAGAGTGGAGAGAAGTGTTGCGACTCCGAAATATCTGTCATCGGATCCGAACTGGGCAATGGCTGTGTCTTCATCTGGATTATTCATGAAGTTTACATAGCGCTTGAGAATCTCAGGCTCAAAAACGAGAGTCTTCTTGATGGAATCCCTGTACTTCTGGTTCTCCTGGTTTTTGAGCATGTTCATGAATGCAGAGTTATATACCCTGTGCATTCCAAGGGTTCTGACAAAGTATCCTTCCATCATCCAGAAAGCCTCGGCAAGAAGGAGCGTGTCAGGCACTTCCTTTGCAACCCTGTCCACAACTTCCCTCCAGAATTCCTCTGGAATACGTGCATTGAATTCCCTTTCGTCGAGGGCATGTTCGGCACGGCCCGGGATATCACCACCCTCGCCGGGTTTGGGGTACCACAGTCTCTCGATGTGACGCTTTGCCAGTGTCATAGCCGCATCGAAGCGGATAATCGGGAAGTTTCTTGCAACGTGTAATATCTTCTGAATGACAGCTTCCCTGGTTACAGGATTAAGATAATCAAGCTGTGCAGTGTCGTTCCAGGGCATCGTTGTTCCGTCATTTCCATGGAACACATACTTTGTTTCACCTGTATAACGGTTCTTCATCCTGAAGGTTACAGCAGCATCTGTCCTGTCATAGTAATGGTCTTCTATCTTGACTTCCCAATACGGGTTGGTTGATAGGTCCGGGCCATTGTATGTATAGGACGGGAACGGAGGATAATCCTGCCTGATGAAGTAGTCAGGGTGTTCATATACCCAGTTGCCATCAATACCTGTATGGTTTGGAACCATGTCGGAAGCAAGCCTGATTCCCCTCTTCTGGCACCTTTCCTTCAGGTTGTACACAGCTTCCCATCCGCCGATGTTTGGTGATATGTCATAATCCTTGAGGGAGTATGCGGATGCCACTGCATCCGGGTTGCCGCAGAGGTGTTTAATCTCCTTTGAGGCCTCACTTCTCTGCCAGAGGCCTATAAGCCACAGTGCAGTTATTCCCCTGTGCTGGAGAGTGTCGAGCTCCTCATCAGGAATCTGGTCAAGGGATGTAATGGGCCTGTTGTACGCTTTTGAGAGCTGGTCGAGCCAGACAAGAGTGGACTTGGCAATCATGACAACACACGGCATCCAGTTTGAGTCAGATGAGAATGCTTCATACTCCTCGCTCTCTGATGAATAGTCGACGACCGGAATATTGACAGGGCCTCCACCGAAACCTCTGTCCTTCTGCTCCTCATTTATATAGTCGATGGATGATTTGAGGAGTCTGACGAAACTCTCCGGAAGCATGTCAGCCCATTCACGGAGAATATACTGGAGCTGGTCTATCAGGGAATCTGGATAGAGGCGTGCAGGCATACACAGGAATGTGAACACATCGTCCAGATTGGGTTCCCCATTTCTCAAATCATCCTTTACAAAGGAGGAGAGAACAGAGGAGAGAGCCCTGAATGAGGACGGAAGAGTCAGTCCATCCGGTGAGACGAAGGGCTTTGCTGCATTTACAAGGGCCTTGTTCTGCAAAAGAACCTGATGGATGAAATAGCCACGCATCTCCTCTTCGATGGATTCATCTTCCTTTATCTCTGTCGGAAATTCGTTTGCGTAGAAGGAGAGGGCGTCACTGAGGTCTTTGTTGCTCTCAATCGTCTGTATCCTTCTCTTGAAGAAATCCACATCATTCTCTCCAAGTAAGTATGTAAGAATAATCTGATATACATAATGAAGTGTGGCACTGGCGTTGAGCTTTCCTGCCGATATGTAAGTGAAGTCTTTCCCCTCTTTTTTCATCTCCTGGTTGTATCTGTAGCTCAGAGATGCTGCCTCTGCATAGAAAGAGCCTGGGCCTGCCTCTGTCTGGAAGACAGGTGCGTCATAAGAAAGAATATTCCGGGTTACTTTAGCAATTCTAAGGTCTCGATTGATCATGCTTTCCCCTTCTAAGTAAGTTGTCTTAGGTATTGTAACATACAACTATCAGTTTAGAGTAAAACAATATTTAAAGGAATGTTGAAAAATTACACTTTACATACTTCCCTGAAAGCGGAAAAGCAATACAGGTGAATCCATAGTACTCTCAAGGTGAAGTTTTTGAGATAGGCAGATAGTCCAGAACCTCTAGGGAACGCTTCAAGGATAGGCTCCTCCACAAAAGAGATGATTAAAGAAATATCAACACCGACAAGTAGAAGTCAACAGAGAAGAAAGACGGTGCAATTAGGTGTGTAGTTGATAGAGATTTCACCTATCTGGAGGATCAGGTTATCTTAATTCAAACTGTTGCATACTGGAAGGTTTCAGGGCAAAATGAACATATACTTATAGGAGGTAGCTCAAATGGCAACATGTAGCATTTTTGATAAGATAGTTATCAACAATCCCAAGTTCTTAGAGGAGTATGTTGATCATATGGATGCAGTTGACGGTAGCTACGAGTGGAAAAGACGTACAAACGCAAATATAAAGATATTAACTCCTGAAGAAGGAAGGAGATTATCTGAATTACGCAGGAAGAATAGAGAAGCTTCAAAATGAACTATGGAATTGAGAACATCCTGACCGTTATCGAACGGGATGGAGAGGAAGCAGTAAAAGCAGACCTCTCCACTTTTTTGTGTCATGCAAATAAGGACATACAGAACTTTCTTCAAATGAAGGCTATTGATTTTGCAAAGAAGAGGATTTCCATTACTTATCTTGTCTTCGATGAAGAAACAGGTAGTATTCTTGGCTACTTCACCCTGGCACACAAGGTGCTCTATGTCCCTGCCGACGGTATGAGCAACAATGTGAAGCGTCGTTTGGAGAGATACGGCAGTTTTGACAAAGATACAAACTCCTACCTCATGTCAGCATTCCTTCTTGCACAGTTCGGAAAGAACTATGCACTTAATGAAGAAGAACGTATAGGTGGACTGGATTTGATGGAATGTGTTGATTCTGTATTGAAGAAAATCCAGTTCCAGGTAGGTGGTGGAGTTGTATATCTTGATTCATTGGATAATGA
>CAVIAZ010000068.1:0-9597 GCA_963640795.1 bacterium
GAAGCAGGAATCTCCGTGGGCTCTGCCCCGGGGTAGTTCAAGGAGTTGAATTCTCCGTAGATAAAGACTACTACGGCACACTGAATCAGAGGCAGGTAAATCTGGCAAACCACCTGGCAAAACGCACTGCAGTCCAGAACACACTCATAACAACCTTCGGCCTGAAATACAACACGTACAGTGGAGTCTTTGTGAAAACAATTACTCTTGAAGATTTCTTTAAATGATAAGGAAGGGGTTTCTGCATGAGAGTCTTTCCTGTGATTTTGAGGTTGAAGTGGAAGTGAAATGGAAAGAGAAATTGAAGAAAAGAGGCGTTGAGAAGTTACTACATGGAGCTTCTTGAAATGTACATGAAGGACCTTGAGAAGAAAGTGGAGCATACGAAGGTGATTGCTCATGCGGCTGATGTTGACATATTTCTCAACAGATATCTTCTCGAAGAGGGTGTGGGAGACCTTAATGAGGCTGCATGTATGGTCGACGATTATTTTCTCGATTTCTTCGTTCCGCGCTGCAAGTGGGCTTCTCCCAGGACAGTGAAGTCTACAGCATTGCATCTCAAGGAATTCTTCAAATGCATGGTAAACCACAAAGAGATTGATGAGGACCTGTACTCTGAAGTCTGCTCTGTCATAACAGATAACCTTGAAATTTGGCAGAGCGAGAGCAAGTGGGTGATATATCCTCCGTTTGACAGACGGGGCTGAAGCTAGTTCTTCAGACAGCCGACGGGGACAACATAGACTCCGTCCTTACGCCGGTAGGCATACTTTGTTGTCCCTGTGAGAACCATCAGGAAGGATGGAGAACCCATGGTATCACTGTCGATACGGCTACTGAGTTTCTTCAGAGTTGAAGCTCCCTCCTCAATTCTTGTCTCTCCTCCGAGTTTGATTTCAACAAGGCCGTACCTTCCGTCCCTGAGAGTGATTACTGCATCACATTCGAGTTCTGTCTTGTCCCGGTAGTGATAGACCTTTCCGCCTATTGCGTCCGCATATACCCTGAGGTCTCTTATGCACATCGTCTCAAATATGAAACCGAATGTCCGTATGTCTTTTATAAGGGCGGCAGGTCCTGCTCCCAATGCTTCGACAGCGATGGACGGATCAGAATAATAACGGGTCGGGGATGTTCTTATTGCCGTCTTGCTTCTGAGATTCGGGTTCCATGCAGGCATATTCTCTACAATGAAGATGTTTTCGAGTGCGTTGATGTAGGATGCGACAGTGTCGGGATCAACCGCATTACCAGATATCATATCTGAGGCAAGAACGGCATTTGTCGCCTGGGTTCCCTGGTTTCTTGCATAGGAACGCATGAAAGAACTTACCTTTTCTGCATTCCTTGCTATCTTTCCTTCCCGGACGATGTCTCTGTTGATGGTTGTATTGTACAGGTCTTCAGCACTTTTCAATGCATGGGCTTCTGTCATTGCCAGAGATTCCGGCCATCCTCCTCTACAGCAGAGGAATGCAAGTCTGGCTATATCGATATCTGACGTGCCTGACACTTCATCCTGGGTGTCGAAAAGGGATAAAAGACTGACAGAGCCGTTCGAATCCTCAGATTCGTAGAGGCTCATAGTTCTCATGAGAATGCGGGAGATTCTTCCTGTTCCTGTATGCTTTATCTTGTCGTAGTCTGCAGATACTGACGAGCCAGTAAGAATGAACTGACCAAAGAGGCTTCTTCTGTCCACTTCGTTTCTGACCTTATCCCACAATCTCGGAGCAAGCTGCCATTCATCAATCAGACGTGGCGTTTTACCCTCCAGAAGTGGCTGTATGTTCCCGTTTATGTAATTTTCATAAGGTTCATCATCCGACATTTTGATGATGCTTGATGCTATTTGTGATGCACATGTTGTCTTCCCTGCCCACTTGGGGCCTTCAATCAGAACAGCACCTCTGTAGGAAAGTGTATCTTTTAGAATATCATCGAGTATCCTTTTTTTATATTCCATTTTGTGTTTGTATCCTTTTTTATCAATTTACAGTATAGAAAGAAATAAATCATTTGCTTTCGGTAGTTTGGACTGTTTGCTTTCGGTAGTTTGGACTTTCAGAACGGCTGTAAGACAAATAATGTGAATATTCCGTCATAACGTTTCGTCTCCTTTTCCATTTTGTGCTATACTTTTTTCTATGGATATCAGAGAAGAGATGAACAGCCTCACCCAGAAGCTGACAGTTTACCAGGACACCTACTACAAGAAGGGCGTATCCCTTATTACCGACAGTGAATATGACAGGCTTACGGACAGGCTGATTGAACTTGAGACAAAGTACCCCGAGTATGCTTCCCCATCTTCACCGACTAAGCGTGTAGGCTCCGATCTCACGAATGATTTCCCGGAAGTCGAACATACTATTCCCGTGCTTTCCCTCGACAAGGCATATTCAAAGGAAGAAGTTCTGTCATTCTTCTCTCGTTCAATTGAAAAAGAGGGTGGTGCTCTCAGCTTTGTGGCAGAGGAGAAAATCGATGGCATATCGATGGTTCTCTACTATGAGGATGGCATCCTGAGGCGTGCTGTAACACGTGGTAACGGTAGTGTAGGTAACGATGTCACACCGAATATAATGACGATAAAGAGTGTCCCGCTTGAACTTCCGGAGAAGATAGATCTTGCTGTGAGGGGGGAGGTCTACCTCCCGAAAGCTGTGTTCGAGAAGGTGAATAATGCCCTCCCGGAAGATGAGAGGGCGGCCAATCCGCGTAATCTTGCAGCAGGGACAGTAAGAAGACAGAAGTCAAGCGAAGCTGTGCGTGTCCCATTAGATATGTATTGCTATGAAGGCTTCTGGAGTGATAAATCCCTTACTCCTGAAAATCATCTTCATATCCTGAAGAAACTCAAGGACCTGGGGTTCAGAATCAATCCGGACTTCGGATATATAGCATCAACGGAGGATGAGGCAAGGAGAAGACTCATTGAAGCGGGGCTTGAAGAGGGACAGGCGTACAGCTTTGACTCCCTTTCCGACTACATTGCCTTGATGACAGAGAAGAGGCCTCAGCTTGACCATGAGATAGACGGCCTTGTCTTCAAGATCAACGAACTTGATGTGAGGGAGAAGTTCGGCTACACAGTCCATCATCCCCGCTGGGCCATTGCATACAAATTCGAGTCCCCGCACTCCCAGTCAAAGCTCTTGGGGGTAACCTGCCAGGTGGGACGCACAGGGCGCATTACGCCGGTTGCTGAGATAGAGCCTGTTCATCTTGGGGGATCCACAATCAGGAGAGCCACACTCCATAACCAGGAGTACATAGATGAGCTGGAACTCAGTATCGGGGACACGGTTGCGATAACAAAGAGAGGTGATGTCATACCTGCTGTCGAAGAGGTTATTGAGAAGAATGAGGAAGGAAACACCACCTATAAGATTCCTCATATCTGTCCATGCTGTGGAACACAGCTTGTAGAGAGGGGGGCTCATCTCTTCTGTCCTAACTATTATTGTCCTGACCAGGCAAAGGGAAGGCTCTCGTTCTTCTCGTCCCGTGACCAGATGGATATTGAGACGCTTGGCCCCAAGACAATCGAGATTCTCTTCAATAATGGAATCCTCAATGATGTGGAGGATATATATAAAGCGGACTTCACACGTGCTGTGGGCCTTCCTGGAGTCGGGGAGAAGACAGTCAGAGCTATTATGGAGAGTGTTGAGAAGTCAAAGGACCAGCCTTACAGGACGGTCCTTGCCTCCCTCGGCATTCCAGAAATAGGAAAGAAGAGTGCAGAGATTCTGATTTCGGGAGGCTTTGACAGTATAGATAAGATAATCACCGCTGCTCTCAATGAAGACAAAGAGGCATTCTCATCTATAAAGGGTATGGGTGAAGAGACTGCACTTAATATAATAAGGACATTCAAAGACGGGAATTTCATGAGGATGGTTGATTCTCTCCGCTCGGCCGGTCTTCACTTCTCCCTCGATATGGATAAAAAGGAAGAAGAGAACCTGCCGGCGATTTTCTCCGGTCAGGTATGGTGTGTGACAGGATCGTTCAAAAACTTCAACCCGAGGGGGAAGGCTATGGATGAAGTTGAGAAGAGAGGGGGACGCACCACAAGTTCAGTCACAAGTAAGACGACCCACCTTCTTGCCGGTACGGGAGGCGGGAGCAAGAGGGCCGATGCCGTAAAATACGGTGTGAAGATTGTATCTGAAGATGAATTTCTTTCGCTTCTTGGCAGGAAAGAGGAGAATAATGAGGACTCACAGGGATTTCTTTTCTGAAAAAAATACATAAAGACAGTAGAAAAGAGAGTGGTGATTAAATATCCTTAGTGCAATTTAAATTTTTGGAGGACCATCATGAATGAGCTTGCTGTAGAACTTAATGAAGCATTGAAAGACTCTGCTGCCCTTGATTTGCTTTCCAGACGGGGTAAGGGTATTTATTTCCCGAAGGGTATTGTCGCACAATCTGCCGAGGCCGGAGAGAAGGCCAGACGCTATAATGCGACTGTAGGACTTGCAACAGATAACGGCGAGCCGTTCTGCCTGAGCGACATATATTCAGCTTTCGCTGAGGGAAGTCTCAAGAAGAAAGAAATCTTCTCCTATGCTCCCGGTGGTGGTGACAAGGAACTCAGGGCCCTCTGGAAAGAGAGAATGATTGAGAAGAACCCCACATTGAAGGGGAAGCTGTTCAGCGGTTCAACTGTGACAGGCGGGTTGACACATTCCATCTCCCTTCTGGGTTTCATGTTTGTAAATGAAGGCGATGAGATAGTGTGCCCGGACCTTTTCTGGGATAACTACGAACTTATATTTGAAAACTATGCAGGTGGTGTCATCAAGACATTCCCGACATTCAAAGATGGTGGTTTCAATGTCGAAGGCATGAAGAAAGCACTTGAGGAGACAAAGGGCAATACTGCACGCCTCATCCTGAACTTCCCGAATAACCCAACAGGCTACTCCCCGTCAAAGGAAGAGGCAAAGATGATTGTTGATGCAGTAGTATCGGTTGCAGAAAAGGGAAAGAAAATCCTTGTTATCCTGGACGATGCCTACTACGGTCTCTTCTACGAGGAAGAGACAGAGAAGGAGTCCCTCTTCTCATTCTTCTGTGATGCACATGACAACATCCTTGCAGTCAAGGGTGATGCAGCTACCAAGGAGGAGATGGTCTGGGGATTCAGAATCGGCTTTCTTACATACGGCGGGAAGTCACTCTCGAAAGCAGGACTTGATGCACTTGAGAAGAAGACACTCGGATCCATCAGATGTACAGTTTCCAACTGTGACAGGCCGGGGCAGTCACTCCTTCTCCATGCAATGAGGGACGGAAAACATTACAGTGAAGATAAAAAATATCTTTTTGATAAGATGAATGAAAGGTACACTGTTATAAAGAATGCGATTGAGAAGCATAAGGACAGCAGGGCGCTTACGCCCTATCCGTTCAACTCGGGCTACTTCATGGCATTCAACACCAACGGACATGATGCTGAGGAGCTCAGACTCTATCTTCTGGACAAGTATGAGATAGGGGCCATCAACATAATGGGAAAGACACTGAGGCTTGCATTCTGTTCCGTTGAGAAGGAAAAGATAGAAGACCTTGTTGATCTGGTCTACAGGGGAGCAGAGGAGTTGTGGAATTAGATACTAAGCTCTATTTGGTAGATGATGAGGGTAACAAGTTCATGGGCATAGGTGTGCTGTGGCTTCTGGAGAATATCGGGAGCGAGCAGTCACTGAGGAAGGCCAGCATAAAGATGAACCTGTCATACTCGAAGGCGTTTAACATGCTGAAAACTCTTGAGAGGGAGGTAGGACATCCCTTTGTCGAGAGAAAGAGGGGCGGAGCTAACAGAGAGGGGGTTGTCCTGACGGACTTTGCCCGTAAGTACATGGCACTCTATAAGGATTTCCAGGACAGGGCCAAGAAGGCGGCCTTGTCTGAGTATGAGAAATATAAAGTGAAAGTTGAAGAGCTTACCAAGGAGGTTTGTGATGACAGAACATGATTTCAAGATTGAGACAATAGGAGTTGCGAAGATTGACTCCCCTATCCAGATGTCGGCACATCCGGGAGACGGACTGGCAGACTATGTCGAGGACAGTGACAAGATTTATCTCGATATTGACCACAATCCCGATAAGGACAAGGAGGAGATTGACCTTTTAGAACTTGCGGGGCCCAGAAAGAAGATTTACTTCAACCCCAAGCGTGTCCATGCAGCTATATGTACATGTGGCGGAATATGCCCGGGACTCAACAATGTAATAAGAAGCGTTGTAAGATGCTTCTGGTACCGCTACGGGGTCAGAAGAATTTCCGGTATTCCTTTCGGGTACCTGGGACTTCTTGCAGATTCCCCCTGGCCGATGATTGAGCTCAATCCCGATGTTGTGGATGAAATCCAGGAGAAGGGTGGAACCATCCTGGGCTCTGCAAGAGGCGGTGGAAAGGAAGTTGAGCAGATAGTCGACACTCTCGAGAGGGAGAATATAAACATACTCATCACAATCGGCGGTGACGGAACTCTCCGCGGGGCTTCAGCTATCGCAGAGGAGATAAAAAAGAGGGATCTCAAGATCTCTGTTGTCGGCGTTCCGAAGACCATCGACAATGACCTTTCTTTCATCGACACATCCTTCGGCTGTGATACTGCAGTTGCTTCTGCAGTCCCTGCTGTGAGGGGCGCGCATGTTGAGGCCAAGAGTGCATATAATGGAATCGGACTTGTGAAGGTCATGGGAAGGGAGTCAGGCTTCATTGCTGCCAATACATCATTGGCACAGAGTGATGTCAACTTCTGTCTTATCCCGGAGAATCCGTTTGACCTTGACGGCAAGAACGGACTTTTGACACATCTCAAGAAGAGAATGCTCGACAGGGGACATGCTGTCATCCTAGTGGCAGAGGGCGCAGGAACCGATCTTCTTCCTCCGACAGGGGAGACAGATGCCGGTGGCAATCTCATCTACCAGGATATAGGAGTCTTCCTGAAGAAGAAGATAAAGGAATACTTCAAGGAAGAGGGTATACCGGTTTCCATCAAGTATATTGATCCGTCATATATAATCCGCAGTACACCGGCAAACAGCTACGATTCAATCTACTGTGCACGTCTGGGAGCACATGCAGTTCATGCCGCAATGGCAGGGAAGACTATGTGTATCGCATCTTCTGTGAACAACCGCTTCGTCTACATCCCGATTAAGGCTGTTGTTGCAAAGCGTAACCATGTCAACACAGAGGGGGCACTCTGGAGAGATGTCCTGGAGAATACACGCCAGCCGAGCAGTATGAAGAACTGACAGGAGAGACAATGGGTAAGAAGAATAATCTCGACTTCAAGCTTGTTGAGAAATATTGTACAACTGCCAATCCTATCTTCGATATTATCCCGATAAAGGCAACCTTCACCTTTTCCCAGCTCAGCGAACCTGATATCGAGGATCTGGAGGAGTTTGCCAATGTCGAGGATGGCAGGATTGAGAGATGGCTTCTTATTCCAGACTGCATGCCTCTCGGGACTCTGGGGTTTGCAGTACAGAGGGCATTCGGCCTAACGCCCTATGCCTTCACCCCTTCATTCCTCCTTCCACAGAATGAACAGAGTCTGATTTTCCCCTCCCTTGATGTTGCCCTCCGTGCATGCGGATCCATCTTTGACAATCCCTTTGATGAGGAGTATTTCAATGACCTTGTCTGTTCTGCAGGGGAATCTGGAATCTTTGTTCCTAATTTTTCCCAGTCGATGATGCTCCAGCCTCACATATCATACGAAGAGGCACAGAAAAGAGTTAATGAAGAGGTTTTAGATCTCAGAAAGAACGGCATTGTCCTGGATGACGGACGCCACTCTGAAATCTTTCTTCTTCCGGGCTCTCCGAACTATCTCTTTGAGAAGACCAAGGACAAGGAATTCGACTGGAGTGATGAACTATGCAAGCACATTGAAATCAAGGACCTGCTGATTCCTGAGGGAAGACCACGACCCGACTTCAAAAAGCGTTTTGTAGGACAGCGGAATACAGCAACAGGCGGAAGGAAGAAAGGTCAGCCTTTCTGTTATAGTGTGAGCATGGCATCCTTCTTCGAGGATGAAGTTGCCTTTGTCTTCACCATTGAGAGACCGAAGAACATAGAGAGTCTTATTGATGAGGGTTATCTCTCGCTTGAGGAGTATCTTGACTCCCTGCACTTCGTTTCCCATTACCTTATGCCGGATTGCATATGCAAGAAGGGCTATGATCTCTTCGGCTTCAACGAGGAGGCTTATCATAGCTTCATAATGCTATTGCACAGCCCCGTGAGGGAGTCTGTCCTGGCTGAGGCTGTGAAGGGTGGCTGGAGAGAACCTACAATGGATCTCAAGAAGATATTCAGATAAAGATAAATCTGTCTTTTGCCGAGTTCTGCCAGCGAATATTCCAGCTTATATGGGAAATAAAAAGTTGATTCCGACATAGAGTAGCTTTTGATTTGGACCTTGTAAAAAAGTATAAAAACTTATAAAGAAGTATAAATCTGACTTTTGGAGAAAAGTATACAGAATCCTTTCACGACAACATTCAGCAAAGCACCGGAATATACATATATCGATACTGAGAAAACAGATGAGATTCTTGAAAATTTCAGATATGACAGGCCAAGTGAGTCTGTCTACAAGATAACTGGTGTCCGTGGCTCGGGGAAAACTGTGCTACTTGCAAAAATAGAAGAAGAATTGAGAAGTGATGAGTTCAGAAAACAGGGCTGGATTGTTCTCGATATAAACCCGACACGCGATATGCTGGGACAGATGGCAGCGATGTTACTTTCTGAAGGATACGGAAAGACAAAGGTGAAAAGCAGGAACATCAACGCTTCTCTCAGTATACTTGGAACGGGAGGAGGAATAGGCTTCTCATCTGAAAAGGATGATGCTTTCTTTGACATCGGTGTTGAAGTTGAGAAAATGCTTCAGGATGTACAGAAGAAAAATGGCAAGATATTCATAGGTATTGATGAAGTTTCGAAGTCTGAAGAGATGATTAAGTTTGCCTCTGAGCTAGGACGGTGGCTCCGGGCAGCTTATCCCGTCTATTTTGTTTGTACCGGCCTGTATGAGAACATGATGGAAGTGAGTAATGTGAAGAATCTTACGTTCTTCAGAAGGGCAACGACGGTGATGACTGAACCTCTCAATGCTGTTAGGATGGCTGAAATGTACAGGAGCCGGCTCAATGTTGATGCCACCATTGCTAAGACTATGGCTGAGGTCACAAAGGGCTACGCATATGCCTTCCAGGAACTTGGGGTACTATATTTCAGGAAGAAGGAGAATGAAAGGCTGGAAGATATAATACCTTCTCTCAAGACAGAACTCTTTGCATACTCCTATGAGAAGATATGGAAAGAACTTTCCGAGAATGACAGATTCCTTCTCAGAATATTATCGGGAAAAGAAGAATATAAGCGTAAGGAGGTTCTTTTGCTGATGGGAGAGAAGAGTTCTGGCTATTCTGTCTATCGTGACAGACTGCTCAAGCGTGGCCTGGTCAGGGTTAGGCAGGCCTACATTTCACTCTCGTTGCCGTTCTTTGCTGACTACATACAGGATTACTGCATGTGATA
>CAVIAZ010000069.1:0-9488 GCA_963640795.1 bacterium
TTACAAGAAGCTAAAACAAAATAGGAAAATGGGGTGAATGATAGTCGATCTTGATATCTCATGACCATAAAAACTTGGTTTGTTAGCAGATTCGGAAGTCGTGTAACATGTATGGAAACAGGTTATTCTAAACCTTATGTGGTATTGATTATAAGAAAGCGGGTTAGTAAAATCTAACTGACTTATTTTGTGGAGATAGTGTTTTATGAAAAAGACAATATTGTGTTCTATCCTGCTTCTTTTGTGTTTCTCGCTTGTGGCACAGCCGTTGAGTGAGAAGGTTACTTCTGAAAAGACATCCGTCAGGGTGGTTGCACTCAAGGGGCCGACTGCAATGGGGCTTGTGAAGCTCATGGATGAGAGTGAGAATGACAGCGACTCTCTTGAAAACAATTATACATTCACCATCGAAGCTTCTCCTGATGCTGTTACTCCGCTTATTGCAAAGAACGAAGTCGATATAGCATGCATTCCTGCTAACCTTGCTGCAGTGCTATACAATAATACGGGAAAGGTTGAGGTCATTGCCGTGAATACGCTCGGCGTTCTCTATCTTGTCGGTACCTCAGATAGTGCTGTCACCTCCATCGATGATATCAGGGGAAAGACAATCTACTCTGCCGGGAAGGGCTCTACTCCGGAGTATGCAATAGAGACTATCCTCTCCGGGTACGGTCTTGTTGACGGAAAGGATGTGACGGTTGAATGGAAGAGCGAGCACGCAGAGTGTGTTGCCGCCCTCATGAAGGATCCTGATGCCTTGGCTGTGCTTCCGCAGCCTTTTGCAACATCTGCAATGATGCAGCAGAGTTCTCTTGTAATATTGGCTGACCTCAACGACCTCTGGAAGGATATTGCAGGTACAAGCCTTATCACAGGGGTTACGGTTGTGAACCGGGAGTTTGCAGAGAAAAACAGGGAAGCTGTCGAATCTTTCCTGGAAGAATACAGTGAGAGTGCAGAGTGGGTTAATGAAAATGTTGAAGAAGCCTCTGAACTTATCGAATATTATGGTATAATCAAAGCGCAGGTTGCCGTGAAGGCAATTGATAAGTGCAATATCGTAGTATGGACAGGAGATAAGCTCAGGGAGAATCTCTCTGTCTACCTTGAAGCACTTTACTCTGCTAATCCTAAAAGTGTAGGCGGTTCGGTTCCAGGTGAAGAATTCTACTTCTGAGAAGTCATCAAAACTCTTTTATATCCTTGCCGTTTTAGTATGGACAGGTATATGGTTTATCCTCTCTCTTCTTGTGGGAGAGGAGATTTTTCTGCCTTCCCCCTTAAGAACACTTGAGGCGCTTCTCTCCCTTATCCCAACCTCATCTTTCTGGGCCTCAATCCTCTTTACACTCTCAAGAATCCTTGCCGGTATTCTTATTTCATTTCTCATGGGAACGGTATTTGCTGTCGCTGCCTCTTTTCTCAGGTGGCTTGAGATTTTCATCTCTCCACTTGTCAAGGCAATGAGAAGTATTCCTGTGGCATCAATCATCATCCTCACTCTCTTATGGGTCAGAAGCCGGAATCTCAGTATTGTGATATCATTCCTGATGGTTTTCCCGATTATATACTCTTCTGTCCTTTCGGGAATGAAGGCAACTTCTCCTCTTCTTCTTGAAGCTGCAGACAACTACAATGTCGGAATAAGAAAGAGGATAAGATACATCTATCTTCCATCCGTCTTCCCGTTTGTCAGAACAGGTGTGAGGACAGCTGTGGGGCTTGGCTTCAAGAGTGCGATAGCTGCAGAAGTCATCGGACTACCTAAGTCATCTGTAGGCTCTGCTCTTTATGAGGCAAAGGTCTATCTTCTGACAGCAGACCTCTTTGCATGGACAATTGTGATAGTAATCCTTTCTGTTTTCTTTGAGAAACTTACACTTTTCCTCCTTAAGAGGATCGAAAGGAGGATATTGGCATGAAGATAGAGATAGAATCAAAGAAGTTCGGAGAGAAGATAATCTTTAATGACTTCTCTATTACTCTCTCGGATGGAAAGGTCACTCTCATCATGGGGGGAAGCGGGAGGGGAAAGACGACCCTCTTAAGGATGATGGCAGGCCTCGACATGGATTATACTGGACATATTGATGATAGAGATGCCGTGCTTCTCTTTCAGGATGACCGGCTTGTTGAGAATATGTCACTTATCTCGAATATGATGCTTGTTACAGATGACAGGGAGAAAGCGCGTGAGATACTTACCGAACTCGGACTTGGGGGAGAAGAGGAGAGTACCGTGTCGTCGCTCTCCGGGGGGATGAAGAGAAGAGCTGCTGTGGCACGACTTCTTCTCCTTGATAGGGATGTGTATCTTCTTGACGAGCCTTTCACCGGACTTGATGATGAGACAAAAAGGAAGACTGCAGAGGTTATAAACAAGAGGACAGAGGGACGCACTCTCGTTGTCGTCTCCCACAACAGAGAGGACGGTATTTTACTCGGTGCCTCTTCTGTAGTGGACCTTTGAGGGCAAGTAATCTACACTTTAGCCATGAGTGAAGAAAAGTTACCGAAATGGGACCTTGAGTCCATATATTCAAGTGTTGGAAGTAAAGAATTTACAGCTGATATTGCCCGTGTCTATAAGCTATCTGATGAGCTCAAAGAGAAGAGTAAGGATAAATCAATTCCACTTATAGAGCTTATCAGACTCCGTGATGAGCTTAAGGCACTCACAGGGGAACTCAGTGCATACGCCTACACGTCTTTCAGTGTGAACACAACCGATCCCGATATCCTTGCAGCCTACTCGAAGGTTGAGAATGCATCCGTTGCGGCCAATGATGCCGATACCGTCTTTGCGTATTACATTGCAGAAAGGGAAAGCGAATTCAATGACCCGGCTCTTAAGGATTATACCCTCTTTCTTGAGGAAGCAAAGATAAGTAAGAGCCATATGATGAGCCTTGAGGAGGAGTCCCTTGCAGGTGAGATGCTTCAGGTGTCATCTTCTGCCTGGGAGAAACTCCATATGACAGTGACAGCTGAGATTAAGGATGGAGACAAGACTCTGACACAGCTCAGGGGAATGCAGTCCAGCCCCGATAGAAGTGTCAGGAAGGATGCATTTGAAAGAGAGATAAAGATTCTTGAGGCCAACCGCACAGCTCTTGCCGCTGCGCTCAACGGGGTCAAGGGTACAACTCTCCTTCTTGAGAAGAGAAGAGGATGGAAGGACCCGATTGACCGCTCCCTATTCTATTCACGTATTACTCACAGGACTCTTGAGGCACTTATCTCTGCCCTTGAGGATTCACGGGAAATGTTTCGTGACTACCTCAATACCAAGGCCGGACTTCTTGGGCTGGATCATCTTGACTGGTATGACATTACAGCTCCCGTCGGAAAGAGTAGCATGAGATACACATGGGATGAGGCAAAGGAACTTGTCACAAAGTGTTATACATCGTTCTCCCCTGAGGTTGGTGCCTTCATAAAGAATGCTTTCGACCATAATTGGGTGGACCCGGAAAGCCACGACGGAAAAATCGGTGGTGCTTATGATATTTCCTTCCCGATAAAGGGGGAGAGCAGGGTTATGATGAACTGGGAAGGTTCATACGACTCAGTTTCGACTCTTGCGCATGAACTCGGGCATGCCTATCATGACCATGTTGTGAAAGATTACCCGGTGAGCCAGAGGGATTACCCGATGACACTTGCTGAGACAGCCTCAATCTTCGGGGAGACAACAATCTTCCAGGAAGTATTGAAGACTGCTTCACATGATGAGAGTCTTGGAATAATAGAGGCCTTTGTGGCTTCATCCTTCCAGGTCTGTATAGATATCCTCTCACGTTTCTATTTTGAAAAGTATGCCTTTGAGGCGAGAAAGGAGGGTGATGTTACACCCGATGAGTTCTGCCGTCTCATGACAAAGGCCCAGGAAGAAACTTACGGTGATGGAGTCAGGATCAAGCACCCGTACATGTGGGCTGTAAAGGGACACTACTACTCGGAGGGATTCTCCTTCTACAACTATCCCTATGCTTTCGGACAGCTCTTTGCCCTTGGTTTATATGCAAGTAAGGACAGTGTTGAAGACTTCCCTGCACACTACAAGAATGTACTCTCCATGACCGGACGCTACACGGCCGAGGAGGTTGCACGCGCTGCCGGTTGTGATATAGAGAAGAAGGAATTCTGGATGAAAGGCATTGCCCTGATAGGCACCTATGCAGAGAAACTTAAAGAATGGCTCTGAAGATTGAAAAGCTGATCTCCTCAGCTCGTGGGATGGGGTATGACAGGGGGCACACCTGTCTTATCTCCAATGCCCTTCCGGGAGAGGAGGTTGAATACAGAATAAAGAAGGAGCGTAAGGGAATAATAGAGGGGGAGGCGACAGAGATTCTAACTCCCTCTCCACTACGCGTAGAGCCATTATGTCCTCTTTATAATATCTGTGGTGGTTGTGATTTCCAGATAGTCTCCCCTGAAGACTCTGCTATATTGAAAGAGGATATTGTAAAAGATAACCTACTGAGACTGGCTAATCTGTCGTCTCTTCCCCCTTTCCTTCCTCCACGGTACGGGAAAGCAGAGGGCTACCGCAAAAGAGTCAGGATACACGTCAATCCCCACACGGGAGAGGCTGGATTCCTGAAAAGGGAATCTAATGAACTTGTCCAGGTCAGGCATTGCCCCCTTCTTGACGATAAGATTAATGGCTTACTTGAGGAAGAGAAGGGAACACTCTTCAAATGTGCCCGCTCCCTGATGTTTGAGAACAAGGTCAATAAAGATACCGGCCTTGTGGAGGTTCCCCTTTTTGCCGGAGACGATGAGATCTCCTTCGGGGATAAGAGAGTAACGGTAACCCTCGGTGGGTGTGTATACTACGTCACTGCCAATGTCTTCTTCCAGTCTAATCCTTCGGTCTTTAGTGAGATTCTTGAGTACGTGAAGGCACACACAGTAGGGGACAATATAATGGATCTCTACAGTGGAGTCGGTACATTCTCAGCACTCTTTAATGGAACAGGTAAGACAGTCTATGCAGTTGAGAAGGAGAAGAGATGTCTCTCTCTTTCCCGCATCAATGCACCGGAGGCAGTGTCATATACGGATGAGTGCGAAAAGTGGGTGACAAGAGGCCCGAAGACAGTTGTAGATACCGTCATCGTTGATCCTCCCCGTACCGGACTTGAGAGAAACGTAATAGAGATGATTGCTAAGTGGAACCCTGAACGCGTAATCTATGTCTCCTGTAACCCCGTAACAATGGCTCGTGATATTGCCCTCTTTTCCTCCCATAAGGTTGATGAAGTCTCCGTCTACGACTGTTACTACGGCAGCAGTCACATCGAGACAGTTGTACTAATGTCGAGGGTATGAACACCCTAAAGTAAAGATTGACGAAGTAAACGATGTCTTCTGTTTTGCTGTAAAGCATAGACTGAACTACCGGATACTCTATGCTGCAGTAGCTACAGGCTGTGATGTCAACGAACATATCGACGGAGGAGAATATCTTCCACTTGAGTATGTGATAAGGACGGCAAAACACAACGAAGTGAGCACGCTCGTGAATCTTGGCTCAGAAATTCCTTAGTCGATTGACGGGAAAACGGTGAAGGAATATGTGCTCGAGCGTTATGGGACGGATGTTGCCAAGAGTTTCTACTCCAGTGTTTTCTCTCTTTAGGATAAGAGTGTATGAAGGTTGTACTTATTCTTATCGAGTGCCTGATTACAATTCTTGTTATTGTTGGTATCTCTCTTTTCAATAAGCTTACACGTCTCAAAAACAAGTGTGACGCCTCAAGGGGTGTAATAAGAGCGCACCTTATGAAGAGATATTCGCTCTTTACTCGCCTTATCGATATCACAAAAGGGTACAGCAAACACGAGAAGGAAACGCTTGAGTGTGTAGTCAGAGAAAGACGACAGTTTGATTCCTCCAGACTGGAGAATATAATATTGATGCTTGAAGAGAAGTACCCGGAGCTCAAAGCTGATAAGAACTTCATAAATCTTGCTTCTCAAGTGGAAGAAATGGAGAAGGGACTTCTCAAGGCACGTGAAGAATATGGGGAGTATGTGCTTTCCTATAACGATGCAGTTACGGTATTCCCAGCAAATATCTTTGCATTCTTATTCGGATTCAAACCGCTTGAGTATATAGAAGAAAGCGGGGCTGATTTATCTGACTCTGTATTCGAATCTTTCTGATGACCTTTACGATTCGTTTTTGCAGTTTATAATTGTCTTATCTTTTCATAGGTAAAATAACCAAGGAGAATGCAGAAATGGCAGAGGAAATAATTGCCACACAATCCATTCCACAGTCGACGGATATATATTCTACTGCACGTGGATATATCATCACCGCTCAGAGACAGGTATATTCTGCCGTAAACTCAGCGATGGTTACCGCCTATTGGAATATAGGGAAGCTGATTTATGAGACAAGCGGTGAGAGCGACAGGGCGGGATATGGTAAGCAGCTTCTGCAGTATCTATCTCAGAAGTTGACTGCAGAGTTCGGTAAGGGATATACAGCAGGCAATTTAAGAAATATGCGCCAATTCTATCTCATATTTCCAAATTGCTACGCACTGCGTAGCGAATTGAGCTGGACTCATTATCGGCTCTTGATGCGTGTTGACGATGAGGATGCGCGCAATTTTTACCTTGATGAGGCAGTAAAGGCAGGGTGGAGTTCGCGGCAACTCGAGAGACAGATTAACTCCTTTTACTATCAGAGAATTCTCAAGAGTAAAGATAAAGACAGCGTCAGAGACGAGATTAACACACTTGAAAAGAAAAGCGAGTATGAAAAGATTATCAAAGATCCGTATGTACTTGAATTTCTGGATCTTCCTCCTAATGAACATTTTTATGAGTCGGAACTAGAGCAGGCAGTGATAGATCACCTTGAGAAGTTTCTTCTTGAACTGGGCAGAGGATATTCATTTGTTGCAAGACAGAAACATTTCAGAGTTGATGACGAACATTTTTATATTGACCTTGTTTTCTACAACTATATTCTTAAGTGCTTTGTCCTGATTGATTTGAAAATCGGAAAACTGACACATCAGGACTTGGGGCAGATGCAGATGTACGTGAACTACTATACCCGCGAACTTATGAATGAAGGTGATAATCCTCCAATCGGAATAGTTCTATGTGCTGATAAGAGTGATACTCTCGTGGAATATACTCTCCCGGAGGGGAATAAGCAGATCTTTGCTGCAAAGTATCTACCTTACATGCCTACAAAGGAAGAGCTCAGGAGAGAACTTAATTTAAAAGAGTTTGAGAAAAAACAATTGGATACTATTTGAAACTATTGTTTGGTGCTCATCTTTTATAACATGCGGATGTATGTTTCCCGGGTTATCGTTTGAACGTGCTGAAAATAGGTTTGACGTACATACTTACGTCTCGAGCCACATCGAGAAGTAGCATTGAAGACAAGGGACTGAGCTCGCACTGACAGAGCATCTTTGCTGTGGGCTTTACTTTGCGCCACAGATGTTACTGCAAAACGAGAGTAACTTGTATTGTTCTGTTTTATCCTTTTTAGATATCCCGACGATGGCCTGTCCTAAGCCCGGCACTGTTATTTTTTCGTCTTCTATGTTGCAGATAACGTGATAGTCCCCGTTACGTTATCTCCAGGGCCCTTTGAGATTTTGTTCCACGGCCTTCTTTCTGTTTCTGAGGTCTTCTTGTTGAATCTCTCGAATTGGAAATCATGAATTTCTCGAATTGAAAATCATGAAACTCTCGAATTGGAAATCATGAAACTCTCGAATCAGTAATCTTATGAATGATTGTGGTTCATATACTCATGAAAATGTAACTACTTGTTATTTATTCGCTCATAAAAATGTAATGAATGACGTTGAATCCCTCATAAAAGTGTAATATGATTCAGTTGTAAGCCTATTAAGCTGTAGAGAAGAAGGAGCCTTTTCATGAGAAGACTTGTTTACAACGAATTAAGAAAATGGAAAAACGCTGAGGATCGTAAACCTTTGATTGTCGATGGGGCGAGGCAGGTTGGTAAGACATGGATTCTGAAAGAGTTTGGACATAATGAATTCAAGAACGTTGTTTATATAAACTGCGACAAAACAACGGAGATGAAAAGTCTTTTCTTCGATTTCGACACAGCCCGCTTACTCAGAGCTTTTGGATCAATTGTTGAAGAAAACATCATTCCCGGTGAAACTTTAATTATTCTGGATGAGATTCAGGAGGCTCCACTTGGTATTACTGCATTAAAGTATTTTTGTGAAGATGCACCTCAATACCATATCATCGCTGCCGGCAGTCTGCTTGGAATAAGCCTTCATGGGGGCAGTGGGTTTCCCGTTGGGAAAGTAGACAGACTTAACATGTATCCAATGACTTTTTCAGAGTTCTTGGAAGCGTTAGGAAAAAAACATTTGTTGAACCTTTTACAATCGAGGAAATGGGTGGAGATATCATCACTGGCACCAACTTTCATAGAGCTTCTCAGACAATACTACTTTGTCGGTGGTATGCCGGAAGCTGTTGCCTCATATATTTCAGATAATGATTTGTTGAAGGTAAGGGCAATTCAAAAGAGAATCATTGAAGACTATGAAGAGGATTTTTCAAAGCATATTCCACCTGACCTGCTTCCAAAGGTTAGGATGGTATGGAATTCCATCCCTTCGCAGTTGGCCAAAGAAAACAAGAAGTTCATATATGGGGCATTAAAGAAAGGTGCAAGGGCAAGCCAATTCGAAAATGCGATAGAATGGCTTTTGGATGCAGGTTTAATCTATAAGGTGCATAGAACAAAAAAGATTGAGAGACCCCTTAAGTTTTATGAGGATTTTGATGCCTTCAAGCTCTTTCTCTGTGACCTGGGTTTGCTGGGGGCAAAGGCGGATGTTACTTCTAGAGAAGTTCTTCTGGGTGCTGATTTCTTCTCTGAATACAAGGGTGCCTTCACGGAGCAATATGTTGCACAGGAACTTATAGCAAACGGGGAGACTCCATACTATTATTCAAAGGAAAACTCCACTCTTAAAATTGATTTCATCATACAGAAAGAAGAGCTCTATCCAATCGAAGTAAAGGCAGAAGAAAATGTCAAATCAAAGAGCTTAAGAACCGTGTTTGACTTAAATCCGAAGCTCAAGCCATGCAGGTTCTCCATGATGAATTATAGACAGCAGGATTGGATGACAAACGTACCTTTGTATGCCGCATCAGAATGGGTGGATACGGCCGAATAAAAGAGTGTCCCGGGTTCTTAGTCTTTTTTGTTTCCAGGTGCAGTATTTTGGGTAGAAGCCGTTATGATGACGGTCTTTAGTGATATCTAGGTTTGTCAATTCTAAATTGCGACGGTGCTCGCTGAGGCAAATACTCAATGACACTGTGTCCGTCAAGATAGATGTGGAAGAAATGCCTCACGTTTTCTGCTTTCTCCTCCTTGATGACAAGATTTCCTTCTTTGTCATGCTTGTAGCCAGTAAATTGCAGTGCGAACAGCA
>CAVIAZ010000070.1:0-9371 GCA_963640795.1 bacterium
TTTTGTTTACGAAAAAAAGCGGCGTAAGGGAATCGGACCCTCGTACTCGGCTTGGGAAGCCGGTGCACTACCACTGTGCTAACACCGCATTTGAGAAGAGAATACCTCAAAAAAGCCAAGTAGGGAAGAGGGTGCGGGGATTCTTCTCTTTTATATTTTTCTTCATAGTCTTATTATTTCTGCTATGGACAGGATAAAGATTTCAGGAGCTATGAAAAACTATGACTGGGGGACTAAGGGGTATCTTTTTTCCCTCTTCGGCGGGAGTCCTGATGTCCCACAGGCTGAATATTGGATGGGAACGCATCCGATGGGAGAGGCTGTAACTGAAGGGGGAGAGAAACTCGGTTCAGTCACCGGTCATCCTCTAACTTTCCTATTCAAGGTACTCAGTATTGCCTCTCCGCTATCCCTCCAGTGCCATCCTGACAGGAAACAGGCCAGGGACGGATGGAAGAGGGAAGAGAAGGCAAGAGAGAGGGGAGAGGAGACAAACTACCGGGATGACAATGAGAAGGCAGAGCTTATCTCTGCAATAACACCGGTAACTGCACTCTGTGGCTTCAGGACGATGGAGGAAATCAAAAGCTCCCTTGAAGCGGTGGTGCCTTCAGGCTATGGGAAATACCTTAAAGGATGTTCTTCAATCAGGGAACTCTTTACTTCTTTCTTTTCTTTGAGTGATGAAGTGAAGAAAGAGATACTCTCCGAGCTGGAGGAGCATGTTTCAACTTCGCCCGGGATTAGGGAGTATGAGATTGTCAGAAAAGCCCTTTCCATGTACCCGGGCGATATCTCGGCAGTGTTCCCGCTGATGATGAACCTGGTTCACCTTGATCCGTTTGAGGCTCTCTATCTTGAGCCCGGGACTCTCCATGCTTATGTCGAAGGAAATGCAATTGAGATCATGACTGCATCTGACAATGTTCTCAGGGGAGGTCTTACCCATAAAAGGGTGGATGTTGCGGAACTTGAGAGAATCATGCACTTCTCTTCCTTATCTGTCAGGCTGGCAGAGAGAAAGGAGCAGAGTGGGGTTACCTGGTATGTCACACCGTCCCGGGACTTCTCTCTCGGGTATGTGAGAAAAGAGGGGAATGCAATACTTGAGAAGGATTCAATTCTCCTTTCTCTTGGGGATAGCACAGTTGATGGTGTTCCTCTTAAAAAAGGGGAGAGCCTTTTCGTAAGGGGAAGTGGGAAGAGAGTTGAAATCTCTACAGAGAGTGTTCTTTATATCGCAACAGGTGGAAGATAATGGAATATGTTGCAATAGATTTTGAGACAGCATCGGTATTGAGGGACTCTGCATGTTCAATAGGCCTTGTCCTTTTTGATGAGGAGGGGGCAGTGAGAGACAGTTACTACTCCCTCATAAGGCCTCCGGTTCTCCGCTTTGATGATATTTGTACAAGTGTCCATCATCTGGACTCTGATGAAATAAGCCGCAGCCCGTCATTCAATGAGCTCTGGAACGATATTTCTTCCTTTATCGGCTCGCGTCCGCTTGTTGCACACAATGCCCAGTTCGATATGGGGGTTTTGAGACACACTCTCTATTCGTGGGGACTTGAATGTCCTCCATATGATTATTATTGTACGCTTTCACTCTCCCGTAAACTCTGGAAGGGGAAGCCGAGTTACAAACTGACTGCCCTTGCCGGGGAACTGGGTTGGGAGTACGATGCTCATAATGCGCTCTCTGATGCCGTTGTCTGCGGACGCCTGTTCTACAGGCTCTGTGGAGATGTGCTCTTCAGTGATGAACTGACATCACGTTTCTTCAGCCGGATATATAAAAAGGGAGAAAAACACCGTTACCCGGAGCGCCTTAAAGCTCTGGAGTGCTGACTTCCTTTTCATAGAGGCCTGTCTTTACTGCAATGAGAGGCCATAGGAACATCTCCCAGAAAACAAAGAGAAAATAGCCTGTCCTCTTGAAAGTGTAATGCATGCCCCCAATCTGGCTAAGAGGGAGAAGTGTTATTGCATACCCGACAGCAAGGCTGAGTGCTAGAAATAATATCCTCTTTACCCAGCTTTCCTGGATTTTGAAATCAACAATTGTTTTTTCAAGCCATGCAGAGAGGAAGACAGCTCCCCAGACAACTGCTGTTGTCGAGAGATCCTTCCAGAGTGTGGCATCAAGAATGCCGAGGTCTATGAGAACTGTGTCGGCAAGGGCAATCACAACAGCTATTGGTGTCCCGATAATGGCAAACTTTCTCAATAGTGCCGGAGAGTCGTAAACGGCAGTGAATCTGCTGACTGCAGACCCTATAAGCATGCCCAGTGCAAGCCCGAAGAGAACATCAAGAGGCCAGTGCACGCCAAGATAAATTCTTGAAAGAGGTATGAGAGCAAGGAGAATGACAGATATTGCCTTCACCGTTCTGCTGCTGAAGGACTTATAAAGTGCGAAGTACATTGATCCAGCATTCTCGGAGTGGCCGGATGGAAATGAATAGCCTGTGGCTGTACTCTGTCTGAGGGGGATTATCTCATCCGGGTATTTCACCCACGGTCGCGGGATACGGAATATTACCTTGAAAATGTTGTTGAGGACATGCCCCGACATCGACACAGCAACAAGGCCGAAGCCTTTTCTCTTGTCAATGCAATAGAAGACAAACAGCATGATTCCAGCTGTCCAGGCTGTCTCACCAAGAAAGGAAATCCCTTCTGCAATCGCAGAAAGGAATGGAACCCTTAATGACTGGAAAAAAAGCATGATGGGTTTTTCAAGGGCTAGAATGGAATCTATCATAGTGCCTCCTCGAACGGAAATGTTATCTGGAGAGAGGATAATCCTGCTCTGTAATCATATATAGGCAACAGTTACTCCCTGCTGCTGTTCTCTTTTTCAAGATCCGCACCATAACTCAGCATGAATGACGTTACTACGAACATTATCCCGAGTGTAAGGGAGCCTGTTGAGTAGAACTTCAAAGGTGACATGTTTCCTGTTGCTTTGGACATAAGGTGGTAGACAATGTTTGAAAGTATAAATGCAATAACCGAAATTGAAATGTTCATAATGCCCACTTTCAGGAGCAACTTTGCCCCTTCGTCTGTAAACGGTGTCCCCTTTTCAAGTTCGAATGAAAAGTATCCGTATGCCTTATGACATATCAGCATTAAGGCGATGGAGTAGATTAACCTGACAATGGAGAGTCCGATGAGAGTCTCTCTGCTGTATTCCTCTGCTGAAAGAATTGTAGCTATTTGAGGGACTCTGTCGAGGCCGAAAAGAATAGCGGCAATTAACAGCAACAGGACCACGGCGACGGCAATGCTGACAAAAAAACATACCCTGCTGATAATCTTTCCTATTTTATGTGCAGTCTGAATGACAGAAAGTGGATTCTTCATCTGTTTTATCCTCTTTATATATAAGGGAAGGTTATTACATAACCAAATCAAAGTAAACAAGCCATATTGGGGAGCTCTGTTGACTATTCTTCTTTCTTGGAGGAAGATGTTGTTGACAAAAAACAGAAAAATGTAAAATTTTCTCAATCTAATTTCTTATAACTCAAACAAATATAACTCGTATATTCATATTTAGAGTTAATTATGTTAATTTTTTGTGCAAGAATATTGAATAAAAATACACAATTCTGTATATTACCACTAAGATTTTATATCTAATTAGGAGTCTATAATTATGAAGAAGTTTCTTGCTGTAATGTCAGTTGTCCTTTTGATGGCAACATTGTTTGTTTCCTGCAGCAAAAGTGAAAGTTCAAGTGAAGAGATCAAAGTCGGATTTGTCGGTCCTCTGACAGGTGACTATGCTAACTACGGCACACTCTGTAAGCAGTCTGTCGAGATGGCTATTGAGGAAATCAACGCCAAGGGCGGAGTAAGTGGCAAGCAGATCAAGCTTTATGCTGAAGACAGCGAAGGTGACAGCCAGAAGGCACTTGCTGCCACAGAAAAGCTCAGCTCATCAGATAAGGTATGCGCAATAATCGGACCTATCCTCACAGGGGAAACTTTCTCTGTTGCAGAGAGAGTCCAGCAGGAAGGCCTTGTGATTATCACACCAAGTGCTTCTCATAAAGATATAACAGCAATCGGGGATTACATCTGGAGAACAACACCGTCTGACGGTCTCCAGGGTGTTGTTGCCGGCAAGTACTGGTCACAGGTACTCGGCTACAAGAAACTTGCTGTTCTCTATGCTAAGAACGACTACAGCCAGGGTCTCTATGAGAGCATGGCAGAGTCTTTCAAAGAAGAGGGCGGAGAGATTGTTGCTACCGAGACCTTCATGGTCGGCGACAAGGATTTCAAGACCCAGCTGACAAAGCTCAAGAATACAGATGCCGAGGCTATCTATATTCCTGACTATACAACAGAAATGGCTCAGATTCTTGAGCAGGCATCGCAGCTCCAGGTCAATAAACCGTTCCTCTCTGGTGACGGATTCCTCAGCGAAGAGATTTATACCCTCGCAGGCCAGTACACCGACGGCGTCGTGTACACAGCTTCTGCCCAGGTCGAGGAATCGAATTCCGCAAAGGAGTTCAAAGAGAAATATACAGCAAAGTACGGCGTCGGTCCTGACAGTTTTGCAACCAACGCTTACGACGCTACATACATCCTGGCATCTGTTATCGAGAAAGTCGGTACAGACAGAAAGGCAATCAAGGAAGGTATGAAGCAGGTTAAAGACTTTGTCGGCGTGAATGGAGTTATAAACTTCGACGAGCAGGGCGACCTTGTTGCTTACCAGGGAATCTACGAAGTTCACGGAAACACTCCTGTGTATATCGGAGCCTTCCAGGTTGTGGACGGAAAGGTTGTAAAGGTTGAGTAATGGGGATTTGTCCCCATAAGGAAGAGCACCGCTGGTACGGTGCTTTTTCCGTTGCTATTAAAAAATAATGGAGGTCTTTATGGGATCTGTAAGTCTGTTTTTCCAGCATCTCATGAATGGACTGACCTTAGGTGGAATCTATGCTTTGATTGCACTTGGTTACACCATGGTCTATGGTATTCTTAAATTCATTAATTTCGCCCATGGTGATATCCTGATGGTAGGAGCTTATATAGGACTCTTCGTGTTTGATGCATTGAGAGGGAGCACTCCGATGGGTACATGGTGGCTTATTGCATTCTTCATTGCAATGCTTGTCTCCATGATTCTCTCTGCTCTCCTGGGAATGGCCATTGAACGCATTGCCTACAAGCCTCTCAGAAAAGGATCAAGGCTGGCACCGCTTTTGAGTGCAATCGGTATATCATTCATCCTCTCTAACGGATGTGCATGGATGTTCGGGACTCATTCACGTAAGTTTGAGTACCCGTTTGACAATACTCCGCTCTCAATCGGAGGCGTTGTAATTACTCCCCACCAGATCATGGTGCTTGTCGTTGCTGTTGTCATGATGATTCTTCTTAAACTCTTCATCGACAGGACAAAGATGGGAAAGGCCATGAGGGCAACTGCCCTTGACGGGGAGACTGCAAAACTCATGGGAATAAATTCTGACAGGATAATCTCATTGACTTTCGGAATAGGAAGTGCACTCGCATCCTGTGGTGGAATCTTGATAGCCCTGGACTACAAGGTCTACGCTACAATGGGTACAATGATAGGACTCAAGGCCTTCGTTGCTGCTGTTGTCGGGGGCATTGGAAATATAACCGGAGCAATGCTGGGTGGCTTCCTGCTTGGTTTGCTCGAGACATTCGGAGTTGCACTTCTTGGAATCCCACAGGGGTTCAAGGACACAATTGCGTTTGCTGTCCTCATTTTAATCCTCCTGCTTAAGCCGGAAGGTCTTCTTGGAAAAGTTGAAAAGGAGAAGGTCTGATGTTTAATTTCTTTCTTCTCATATTAATCTATACATGTATATATGCTTTCATGTCGCTGGGACAGAACCTGATTACAGGATACACGGGAATGCTCTCCCTCTGCGGGGCGGGATTCTTTGCTGTCGGAAGTTATACAACTGCAATCCTGACAACCAAACTCGGATGGTCCTTCTGGGCTACAATCCCGGTTGCTGCATTGCTCTGTGCTCTCCTGGGAGTTCTTATCGGACTGCCGACCCTCCGTCTCAAAGGTGACTATCTTGCCATTGCAACTCTTGGTTTTGCCGAGATTGTGAGAAACATAATCAACAACTGGGACAGTCTCACCAACGGTCCTATGGGTATACAGCGTATACCAATCATCAGTTTCTTCGGACTCCAGATAAGCCCGTACAACAAGTATGCATTCCTCATTATGGAGGTTGTGATGCTTGGTATCTGCTATTTCCTTCTTGAAAGGCTTGCAAAAAGCAGAATGGGAAGGGCTCTCGAAGCCATCAGGGAAGACGAGATTGCTGTCTCTTCTCTCGGCATAAATGTTACTAAGTACAAGGTTGCGTCCTTTGCACTTGGTGCTGCCGTGACGGGACTGGCTGGTTGTCTCCAGGCTGAATTCGTGCTTTCCGTCTCTCCGGGAACATATGTCTTCATGGTATCTATCATGGTGCTCTGTACCGTCGTACTCGGGGGAATGGGAAACTTCCTTGCAGTAATTTTAGGTGCTTTCATCATCCAGTTCATATCATATCTTCCACAGCTCATAGGACTTTCAAGTGTCATTCCAGCACAGGCGAAGCAGATTATCTTCGGCCTTATCCTGGTTGTGATGATGATTTACCGTCCACAGGGAATCCTGGGCCGTAAGGAGAGGGACAACAGAGCCTATGAAAAGGCTTACTACAAGGGGGCTGAAAAATGAGCATGCTTGAAACAAAGGCCCTGACAAGGGAATTCGGCGGAATCATAGCTGTCAACAGAGTCGATTTCACGGTTGAGAAGAATATGATAACCGGTCTTATCGGGCCCAATGGTGCTGGAAAGACAACTCTTTTCAATAACATCACCGGACTCGATACCCCTACAAGCGGTTCTGTCATATTCGACGGGAAAGACATAACAGGCTTCCCCGCAAGCAAAATCTGCCGCCTGGGGATTGCCCGTACCTTCCAGAATATAAGGCTCTTCAAGAACCTCAGTGTCATTGACAATGTGATGGTTGGCCGTCACTCTCTCACGGGGAGTGTGAAGAACAGGACAGTGCAGTCTGTTCTTTCATACTTCAATGTGGAGAAGGAGAACAGGGAAATCTACAGGGATGCGATGAAGTGGCTTGAGTTCTTCGGCCTTGAAAGTATACGTAACGATGAGGCGGGAAGTCTGCCTTATGGCTACCAGAGGGAACTTGAGATAGCACGTGCTCTTGCCACAGAGCCGAAACTCCTCTTCCTTGATGAGCCTGCTGCCGGGATGAACCCGCAGGAGACAGAGAGTCTTATGACTACCATAAGACGTATAAGGGATCTGGGGATTACAGTTGTCCTCATTGAACACGATATGAAACTTGTCATGAATATATGTGACAATATTACAGTTCTGAACTACGGCGTGAAGATTGCACAGGGGACACCGAGTGAAATCCAGTCTGACAGCCGTGTCATCGAAGCATATCTCGGAAGCGGGGATGACGATGAGGATGAGGAGGATGATCAATGACAGATAAGGAAATCCTTAAACTCGATAACATAAGCGTGAGTTATGGAAATATAAAGGCATTGAGGGGCGTGAGTATGTCTGTGAAGGAGGGTGAGATGGTTGCCCTCATCGGTGCCAACGGTGCTGGAAAGAGCACACTCCTCAAGGCAATTGTCGGTCAGGAGCCACTTACAGAGGGTGCCATATGGTATGATGGGGAACTCCTCTATTCAGTGAAAGACAAACATTACCATGGGGTGCCTACCTATAATGTTGTTAGAAAGGGTATTGCCCTTGTCCCGGAAGGAAGAAGAGTCTTCAGTGATCTCACTATCGAGGAAAATCTCGACATGGGAGCATTCATGCTCAATGACGATGCTCTGGTAAAAAGAAAGAAAGAGGAGATGTTCGAGTTCTTCCCGATTCTCTCCCAGAGACGTAAGCAGAAGTCCCGTTCCCTCTCCGGAGGGGAGCAGCAGATGCTTGC
The DNA here is from genome assembly GCA_963640795.1 of bacterium. Lineage (GTDB taxonomy): Bacteria > Spirochaetota > Spirochaetia > Sphaerochaetales > Sphaerochaetaceae > Ornithospirochaeta. The sequence goes on from CAVIAZ010000070.1 coordinate 8,006, forward strand.
TGTAGCTCGTGCCCTGATGATCAGCCCGAGACTTCTTCTTTTAGATGAACCGGGACTGGGACTGGCTCCGCTTATCGTCCAGGAAATCTTCAACAAGCTTAAACTCATCAACAGGGAAGATAAGGTGACAGTCTTTGTTGTCGAGCAGAATGCAAGACTTGCCCTCAAGAGCAGCAATGACGGATATGTCATGGAAAACGGCGTAGTCGTGCTCCATGATGACTCGAAGGCTCTTCTCACCAATTCAAAGGTGAGAGAGGCTTATCTTGGTGAATAATTGTATTTGCCTTTTCTTTATCTCTTGGCTTAGAATGATTGAGGAGTTGAATTATGATTATTGAAAGAAGAATGACCAAGAATCCCGTGACATGCGCTCCCGAGATGTCTATACAGGATGCTGCGGATTTGATGAAGAAGGAACACGTCCACCGTCTTCCTGTTCTCGATAAAAACGGAATGCTGGTTGGGGTAATATCTGAAAAGGATATCCTGAAGGCGGCACCGAGCCCGGCAAGCACCCTCAGTGCATTTGAGACCAACTATCTTCTTGCAAAGCTTACTGTCAAGAAGATAATGTCACGTAACCCTGTGACAATCACTAAAGATACGACAGTAGAAGATGCTGCCATGCTGATGATTGACCAGGACCTTTCATGTCTTCCTGTCCTTGAGGAAGGAAAACTTGTAGGTATTGTCAGTAAGTCAGATCTTTTCAAGATGCTTGTGGAGTCATTCGGAGCAAGAGTTTCCGGCACTACACTCACTTTCCTTGTACAGGACAGGAAGGGAATTCTTGCCGAGATTATGGGAAAAATCAGCGAGAAACAGCTGGATCTTGTAACCTGCTCCTGCTTTGCCGGAACTGAACCGGGTAACAGATTTATTTATATCAAAGTTGCCCATGTGTCTGCAGCAGAGCTGATCAGCATCGTCAAGCCTTATGCAATTGAGGTGATGGACGTCAAGGAGGTCCTATGAAGAAGATAATTCCGCTAATATTGCTGGCTCTTACACTTCTTGTGTCATGTATATCGATTGTGACACTTGATGGGAATGAAACTGCGTCTTATACCGACTGGTCCTGGCTCAGTAGTGACTCTACATCCATATATGTGACTCTTGAGGAGAATGCCTCCACAGGTTATGGCTGGATGGCAGTGATTGACGGAAGCAGCATTATCCAGACAGGCGAGGAGTATGTTGCTCCGGAATATAACGGCATGGTCGGTGTTCCCGGCGAGTGGAATGCCACATTTGAGGCAGTATCGGATGGTATAAGCACAATTAACTTTATATATGTTAGACCGTGGGATATGAGCGACATTGCAGAGACGAGGACTGTCATGGTCTCTGTTGAGAGCGGTGT
>CAVIAZ010000071.1:0-9367 GCA_963640795.1 bacterium
ATATCTCCTGGTTACGACTCTCATAATATGAGTATAGCACACTTTATGGAAAATGATTCGCATTTTACGGCGTTTCTGTATCCCTATGCCAGAGGAGTGGGGTTTTAGAAACTTCGAGCTTTATAAAAGGATGATGGCATAATCAGTTAAAGAAGTACACCGAAGCTGTGAACAATTAATCTTGTGCTTTCAGACAATGCCGGGATTATGAAAGTTTATGAATTTTCATGTGCACTGCATTTGCTATATGATTGAATTCTAGTTATATTAGGTTAAGATTAGAAGATAAGGAACTTGATATGGTTAAGACTAACATGACACTTAGAATAGAACCGGATTTAAAAAACGAAGCCAGTGCGCTTTTCAAGTCTCTTGGATTGGATTTGAGTACAGCCACTGGGATATTCTACAGACAGGCACTCAGATGCCATGGTCTTCCTTTCGAGGTGAAGGCAGAAGAGCCAAATGTTGTCACCTATAAGGCAATGGAGAATGCGGAAAGGCGAGAGGATGTTTATGGACCTTTTGATAGCGTAGAAGATATGATGAAGGCACTCAATGCTTAAACCAGAATTCTCTGGGCAATTTAAAAAAGACTACAAGAAGGCCCTTCAGAGAGGCTTAGACATGAATAAGCTGACTTTTGTTGTAGAATTACTGTGTGCGGAGACTCCTTTACCTGAAAAGTTCAGAGATCATGCATTGGTCAATTCAAGAAACTACAAGGGAATGAGAGAATGTCATATAGAACCCGATTGGCTTTTAGTCTACAAAATTTACAAAGAGGAGTTAGTGCTGGAATTCATACGTACTGGCACTCATGGTGATTTGTTTTAACAACAAGCATCCTTTGCAAGCACTCCAAACGGGGTGCTTATTCATGCCCAGAGTAGGTATAAATTGAGTATATGGTGGATGATGAGGGGAAGTATTTGGACGAAACGGTATGACTTTTCATAGGAGATATGTCATATATACCGGAATGTAGATAACCCCGCCATCCTCTCTGTAATCTTCTGTGTGGATGACATATGGAACATGCAATACTTCAGAGTATTTCTTCCTGAATTTGTTGAGAGATGAAAGTGTGTAGTTCTTACTTGATTTAACCTCCAGTGGTGATATGTTATGCCTGTTGCTGATTCTGTCCTTTGCAATGAGAAAGTCTATTTCCATCCGTGAGGAGGCATCATCCCGGGATGAATTTGCATAGAAGTATAGTTTGTGCCCAGCTGACGTCAGCATCTGGGCTACGATGTTTTTCATAACCATACCGAGATTGACTTCCAGTTTGCCGAAGAGGATTTTTTTGTATATTTCTTCGCTTACAATCTGTTTCTCATCGAAGATGTGGCTTATAAGAAGGCCAGTGTCAGCAAGGTAACATTTTAAAAGAGACCTTTCTCTATTCAGATTTAGTCCAATGTTAGGCTCTGTTGTATTGAAACAAGGATTAATTATCATGGCATCTGTCAGCCAGAATATTGCATCCTGGTAATCGTCAAAGGAAGCACCTTTCTCAATTGCGGAAAGCGTAAAGTGCCTGTTCTGATTCTTTAGCTGGGAGGGAATCTCATCAAAGACAGCCTCAGTTTTGATTGCATACCTTCCGGAGTGTTTTCTTATATCTTCACGGTATAACTTTAATATTCGCCTTTTCTCCCTATCTACTAGTTGAAAATCCCTGTCTGACCTATTGAAATAACTATCAACAGCTTGTGGCATCCCGCCTACAATGAGATACTGTCTGAAAAGGTCCATTGCCTTACGATGTAACGCCTGTCCGAGAGGATGTTTCTTTTCAAATGATGAGCGGATAAGAGAAAGCATCTCTCCATATCCTCCGGCGGTAAGGAATTCCTCAAAATCCATCGGATACATGTTGATTGAATCCTCTTCAGATGGAATAAGAATATCTTTCACATGTTCCTTTATCGAGATGAGGGAGCCTGTTTCTATGTAATCGTAACGGCCATCTTCAACAAGATATTTTATTGCACTTCTTGCTCTCGGAAAGAGTTGCACTTCATCAAATATAATCAATGATTCCTTCTCATAAAGAGGTGTATTGTAGTATGCCTTAAGCTTCATGAAGAATGTGTCGAGGTCATCCAAGTAAAACTCGAAAAGTTCCTTTATGTCAGAACTTGCCTTATTGAAGTCGATGAGAATATATGATTTGTATTCTCGTCTTGCAAATTCTTCTGCTATATAGCTTTTTCCCACTCTGCGAGCACCTTGTATAAGAAGAGCGCTTCGTCCTCTCGCTGTCTTACGCCAGGATAGAAGTGAGTTATATATTTTTCTTTCCATACAAACGATGGTAAGGTATAAAACAAGAAAGTTAAAGACTGCATGCCATAAATCATGATTTTTCATAAGAGTTATTTGTCATAAATCGAGATTTTTTAGGGCAGTAATATGCCATAAATCAAGATTTCTTTGGCTTCAAAGAAGAGAAGAGAAAGGACGGTGCTGGCATCTTCATAACCTCTTCACATTTCTCTACATTTATTACAAGAAATCGAAAAGATTTGTACTAAAAAGTGTTATATCTTTATAGCCAAGAAAAGCGAATATAAATTGTTTTTTCTTCAATCCCTCCTTTGTGGGCCATAGCAGTAATCCCCCGCTGTGGCCCGTTTATTTTGGGTCTGAAAAAAATCTTTACATAAATTTTACAATTCATTTCAGAGCGTCTTCTGAAGAGAATCAAAAATAGCCGGGAAGACAGTCTGGATGTGCGTCTGAGAGATATGGAGAGAGCTTCACTGAGTTTTGATTAATTCTTTTACAGTAAGAATCTACATGCATTCTTCACATGTTCTATATTGAAAAGTACGGGATAGGGGGTATTATATAGTCAAGTAAGAGATGTTTTTTTCATATTATTTCCTAATCCTCCTTTCAGCCGCTTAGACGGCTGTTTTTATGGTCCCAACGAAAAAATAAGTATGACATTTTTGGCCGGTGTTTGACCTATATATAGTCAGGAGGCATTAAAATGCGATCAAACACATTAATAGGTTGTATGGACTTCAGGGACTATGTTTTGGAGAAAATCCTTGAAAAAACGGGTATGGTGAGAGAAATGTATCTCAGCCTGCATGAGGGCGATGAGTCAATTAAGGAGAGTGACATTGAATGGTTCAGAAAAGTCTATTCTCTCCGTGAGGCTCCATGTTACAGCTTCACATTCATTGCTCGGGGTGAATACTTTGTCCACTTCGTCAAATATGGCTTTGATGACAGTATCGATTTCTCCATTCTGGAGGATTATGCACGGGAGAATTACCGTGGCTATGTCGATGAGTTCTATCATGGGGACGAAAGTCTTGCTCCCACCTTCAAGTGTGGCGTTCTCGTCTTTGCTCCAAAAGAACAGGAATGAGAATAGTACCGGTATTTACACCCAGTCCAGTTTTCTGGCTGGGACATTTTTTTGTCAGCAGAGAACTGCTATTATTGCTCTGTCATCCATCTGATACACAGCCTTTTCAAGCCTCTCGGACAAAGTCAGCTCTCTCTTTGATGGGGAGAAGCGTGAGTCGTCAACAACAATTGCATTGAGCTTGTTGCCCTTTGCAAAGCCCGGTCTGTCCCCGAAGTACATATGTCCCGCAGTTGTAGCAAGATAATATGCTTCGGCAAGTGTGAGGGCATCGATGAGGTAACTGTCACTCATCCTTCTGAATTTGCTGGCTGTGATTGTTGATGTCATAACCCTGTACATTGCTATCTCGGATCCTCCGGCTATATCACTTCCGAGGGTTACATTGACACCCATGTCGAGCATGTGCCTTACCGGAGCTGTCCCGCTCATCAGGTTGTAGTTGGATGAGGCACAATGCACGACTACAGCGTTATGTTCTCTTATAGCCTCAAGTTCCACATCGTCGGAGTGGACGCAATGTGCCATGAGGGTATGGTCCTTGAAAAGGCCGTATTTGTTGTATGTTTCCCAATATTGTTTGCAGTCAGGATGAAGTTCTTTGACCCAATTTATCTCGGCAGCATTCTCAGAGAGGTGTGACTGCACGGGAAGATTTCTCTCTCTGCTGAGTTTTCCCAGCCACGCCATCAGCTCATCTGTGCATGATGGGGTGAACCGTGGCGTGATAATCGGTTTTATCAACTTGAAGTCTGAGCATCTTTCAAGCCATCTGAGGGTCTCTCTCTTCGATTCCTCTGTTGTCTCCTCAAGGTTTTCGCCCCCGTTACGGTCCATGTTTACCTTCCCGACATATCCTGATATCCCCCTTTTCTCGAGCTCTTCCATCAGGATGAGTGTTGAGTCGGTGTGTAGGGAAGAGAACATAGAGACACGTGTAGTACCGTTCTTTATGAGAGTGTCGGCAAGTCGGGAGTAGACGTCCCTCGCGTATGATGTGTCTCTGAATTCTGCTTCTGTCGGGAAAGTGTAGGTCCTGAGCCAGTCGAGGAGGAAGCGGTCCATTCCCATGCCCAGCATCGGAAACTGCGGGGCATGAAGATGCATGTCAGAGAAGGACTCCAGGATAAGTGAATCACCATAGTCATCAATCTTTCCGCTGAAGCCTTCAGGAACCTTTTCCACTACATCCTCAATAATGCCGTCATCGGTGAGGATTATGCATCCGCCTTTGATTGTGTTGAGCTTTCCCAGCTCCTTTGCTTCAATAATGTTTCCTTTGATTAGTCTCATATGGTCTCCCTTTGTTCTCATAGTGGGATTTAGGATTACCCGTAGAGACTTCCGTACCATTCTAACGGAATTATATGAGACATGTTATTCTTGCACTTTCAGACTGTTTTTTCCAGTTCTATTTTGTCTTTCCCTTTATTTCTGTTCTTCACGCATTCGGTCAGAAGGTATTCAATCTGGCCGTTGAGGGACCTGAAGTCATCCTCTGCCCAGCGGGAGAGGGTGTCAAAAAGGTCCTTGTTTATCCTCAACGGCACCTGTTTCTTTTCGCTCATATCAATAGAGGGATCCTGTGTTCAATACAGGATTAGCTTCCTTGCTGGAGCAGAGAACGACCAGTAAATTCGACACCATGTTTGCCTTTCTCTCTTCATCAAGGTCAACAACTCCTTCGTCCTTAAGCTGGTCGAGTGCCATCTTCACCATCGATACTGCTCCCTCAACTATCTTCTTTCTGGCTGCGATCACGGCAATAGCCTGCTGGCGCTGGAGCATAGCAGCTGCAATCTCCGGTGCGTATGCAATCTGGTTGAGCCTTACCTCGATAATCTCGAGCCCTGCGTCTTTGACACGCTCTGAGAGTTCGTTCTTCATCTCTTCAGCAATAAGTTTAGCAGAGCCTCTCAGCGTCTTCTCTCCCTTGTCATCACTCTCATCGTCATCGTCGTCGATGATATCGTATGGGTAGAGGCGTGCAACATTCCGTATTGTGGAGTCTGTCTGGTTGGAGAGGTACTCGTAGTAATACTCAACATTGAGTACGGCCTTGGTTGCATTGGTTACTCTCCACATCACGATGGCACTGACTTCAATGGGGTTACCCAGGCTGTCGTTCACCTTCTGGTTGCCGTTGACGAATGTTGAAATCTTGAGGGAAACTCTCGAGTTGCTCTGTGCTGTATTTGTTCCCTGTAGGGTATTGGGATTGTTCTTGAGAGACTCTCTGGCCTCTGCTGCCTTTGCCTTAGGATAGAGGTTGGTGCAGAATGGGCTTACGTACCAGAAACCGCTTTCATATATTGTCCCGTAATACTTTCCGAAAAAGGCTAGGACGAGCGCCTCATTGGGTTTGACGATTCTGAGACCGCAGAAGTTTAATACGCTCATGAAGATTGCGAGTATAGCAACTACAAGTTCAATTGTCCCGTAAAGGTTGTTCCCTCTTGCGTATTGATTGCCACAGAAGATAAAAAGTGGAATCGAGAATACAAGAAGTATAATTCCCAGGAAAAGAGTGAAGAAACCTGATTTAGGCTTCAGGATGTTTTCTTTGTCAAATGTAACGTGAGCCATAATGTCCTCCTTATGTGATATCATGATGATATCATAATGAATATGAGAGTGCAAGACTAAGTAACTCAATATTAATGCCGTAAAAAAATTCCGAAAGTAATTGACGTGAGATAAGATTATGGGGGAAACTTTGAATTGAGGAGAAATATCGTGCTGAAAAAGTTTGCTGTAACCAATTTCAAGGGATTCAGGGACAGGATTGAGCTTGACCTTTCCAAACACCGGAATTATTCCTTCAATGAATTTGCAATCAAAAATGGTATTATAAAAGATGGAATAATCTATGGCCCCAACGGGTGCGGAAAGTCGAATCTCGGGTTTGCAATCTTTGATATAGTCAACCATCTTTCATCAAAGATGAAGGCTCCCGAGCATTATGTGACAGCAATATATGCAGGTAATTACAAGTCTCTGATGACATTTGAGTACACATTTGATTTTGACGGAGTAATTGTTGAGTATGTGTACTCCAAGAACGTAAGTCTTGCTCTTGTCAGGGAGAGACTTAAGGTCAATGACAGTCTTGTTTTTGACAGAGATGAAGAGGGATTCTATCTGGACCAGAATGAATTTCCGATGGTTGAAGAAAAGATTAAAGCTTTAAGTGACAATTCAAACAATATCTCAATAGTCAACTATCTTGTGATTTCATATCCCCTGGTGGCAGACCACTACCTGAATAAGCTTATGGGGTTTGTTGATTCGATGCTCTGGTTCAGAAGCCTTGAAGAGAGGGGTTTTATAGGATTGAAGACGCAGCCACAACTTCTGGAAGAGTTTATCATTTCCAATAATTATGTTGATGATTTCAGCATGTTTCTCAATGAGGTCAGCGGACAGGATTATCATTTTGTCCCTAATAAAAAGGAAGACAAGGTGCTACTCTGTCAGATTGGAGAAGCATCTGTTCCATTCAAGGAAATCTGTTCTACAGGTACAAGTTCCCTCACTCTTCTTTATTACTGGCTCAAGAATCTTGAACATGTTCAGTTCCTTTTCATAGATGAGTTCGATGCATTCTATCATTACAAGCTTTCTGTTGCTGTCTGTCGCAGGCTCTTTTCTCTCGATACCCAGGTTCTCCTGACCAGTCACAACACATACCTGATGTCGAATGACATTCTCCGCCCTGACTGTAATTTCATATTGGACCATAATGAGATAAAGGCCCTTTGTGACTGTACTGATAAGGAATTAAGGTGGGGACACAATATTGAGAAGATGTTCAGGGGAGGGGCATTCGAGGAATGATTCTCTTTGTTTTTGAAGGAGAGTGCAGGGAACCTGCTATCTTTAAGACACTCCAGCACCTGTTCTTTGAAAAGAAAGAGGATAGCATAATATGTTCTTATAACAATAACATATATGAGCTGTATAAGGCCATGACAGAAGATTGCTCCCAGACTGATTCACTCTTCATACTTGATATAGTCTCTGTTTTGAAGGAAAGATGGAAGACTCAGCCTTCTAACCAAATTCACAGAATAGAGTCTGCTTCGGATGTGTCTGAAGTATATCTTTTCTTTGACTATGACATACATCATCAGAATTTTAATGGATCTCTATCCATGGCACAGCTGAACAGCAATCTTTCAAAATTATTGGAATTTTTCAATGATGAGACTGGAAATGGAAAGCTGTATATAAGCTATCCGATGGTTGAGGCAATCAGATACACAAAGCAACTTCCCGACAAAGATTACCATACTTATACCATTCCTGTTGATGAAATAGGCTCTTTCAAAAAGCTAGCCGCGGGCTTTTCAAGTTATTCGAATCTTGATTTTGCATGTCTTCATTTTGGAAAGAAAACAAAGAAATTGGGTAAGGTCATTCCTGCTGAAGCTCAGCAATTGAAGGTGAATTGGAGTCTGCTTACCAGACAAAATGTTTCCAAAGCTAATTTTATCTGTTCCGGGAAGAATGAGATTCCCTTCAATAAAGATGATGTGTCAGGTAGTAAGATCTTCCATTTTCAGACAGACAACTACTTCAGCAAAGGGAAAATATCAGTTCTCTCCTCTTTTCCTCTTTTTTTGTTCGATTATTTTCCTGTTGAAAAAATCTTTTGATGGGTACATTCGAACAATATTGTCCTAATCATGTCCATTATAATACCCCGGTTTCCCGGGGTAAGCTTCATTCCATTATTCCTGTCAGGTAGGCGATGGTGTATGCTGCCTGGCTCAGGGTTATCTTCTCCTGGATGATTGTCATCCTCTGGGTAAGAACTTCAATTTCCTGGCTCAGAACATCTGTCTTCGATACTGTACCGGCATCATACTGCCTCTGGAGGAGGTCAAGTCTCTCGTTTGCCTCGTCAAGCTTAAGATCATAATACTCAAGCTTTGTGAGGCTGAGTTCTATCTGGGAAAGATTCTTCTCGGCAGCTGTTGTGAGCTCGTTTACTGCATTGTCGTAGTCGGCTTTTGTTCCCTTGACTTCGCTTTCTGCATGATCAACGGCATTGAGTTTCTTCCCGCCGTCCCACACTGTGGTACTTATGGCGAATGTCAGGTAGAGACCGTAGTCATTCGCCCTATACCAGTTTCTCTCAACGAGAGGAAATGCAGAACCTCCATACGTCAGCGATACCTGGAGGGCAAAGTCAGGCTTCCAGTAGAGGGATGCCTCTGCAATTTCCTTTTTGAGTTCGTATGCCTTCGTCTGGCTCTTGAGCATGCTGATTGTTGCACTGTCGGAGCGGGTAGTGAGGGCCAGGACATCTTCTCTTGAAAGAGAGGCAAGAGCCATGATTTCGTCTTCGTTCACTTCGTAGGTAATATCGTTACTATCAAGTTCATCTACCGAAGTTATCGTCTGGAGGCTCTTCATATTATCAGCATACTCTTTCTTGAGTTCCTGCTTCTTCACATCTATCTCGAGTGCTGAAATCTTCGCCTTTGTCACATCCTCTTTGAGGAGCATTCCGTTTTTGTATGCATCCTCACTCATGGAGACAAGCTCATCCGCCTTTGTCTTTGTCTCGTCTATAAGGGAGAATAGCTCGTCCATATAACAGAGGGCAGTGAGCCTTGTCTTGAGTTCCACAGAGAGCTTATCGGTTTCGTCTTCAATTGCAAGAGCACGAATTGAGGCTATCTCATTGTAGAGTTCCACGGACTTTGGAATCTTTCCCCAGGTATAGAGAGGCTGGGTGAGGGTGAGGCCAGCATTGTAATATATGTCCTTCATACCCTTGTAGAGGGTGACATATTCCCCGCTGGCTGCACCTGGAATCGTAACCCCGAGCTGGCTCGAGAGCTCATCAACACTTATACTTGTCTTCCCGATAGGAGGGTTGGGCATGTATGTGGTGGTGAGAAGAAGCTCGATGGTGGGCTGGTAGTTGGCCTTTGCGTCCTTCACATCGAGAAGTGACTGGTTATA
>CAVIAZ010000072.1:0-9246 GCA_963640795.1 bacterium
TGTGATATTCAACATAATCTTTCTTTCCGTTACTCCCTTTTGTTCTTATCTTTTACTCAGGAGGCCAGATATGAAGAAAGCTATCATTATCGCTGCTGTGGCAATTCTTGCTATTGTTATTCTGTGTAATTGTTTCTCGACTGTAGGTACTACAGAGAGAGGTATCCTTGTTACTTTCGGCAAGGCAGGGGAGGAAGTGTTGAATCCGGGATTGCACTTTACTGTCCCATTTGCCCAGACTATCAAAAAGTATTCACTTGCTCCTATCAACTATGAGATTGATTTCTCTATTGGTTCTGACGGAGCTGTCACGAATGATATGCAGACTGTCGGACTCACTGCCGATGTCTTCTGGACTTATGATGAGACAAGGCTCTATGATGCTGTGACCAAGTACACTGAATCTTCTCTCAAGAGCGCTATTGAGAAGACAATGCTTGCCTCTGTAAAGGAATCGGTGGGTAAGTACACTATCTACGAGATAGTCGAGAACCAGGAGAAGATCAGCCAGGAGATATCATCCTCTCTTACGAGCAAGATGAGCATATATCCTATTGTCATTAACCAGATTGCTATATCCAACTGGGATTGGAGCCCTGCATTTGACGAGCAGATTGCTGAGACGATGAAGACTACCCAGCAGGTCAAGATTGCGGAACAGGAACTTCAGATTACACAGCAGGAAGCCCAGAAACAGATCAAAGAAGCCCAGGCTGAGCAGGAAGCTACGATCATAAGGGCGAATGCTGAGAAGGAGAAGGCTTTGATTGAGGCTGAGACAAAGCTTGAGACGGCTAAGCTTGAAGCTGAAGCCAAGAAGGTTGCTGCTGATGCTGAGGCCTATTACAACCAGAAGATTGCAGAGAATCTTGAAGTGGAACTCTCGCTGAGAGAACTTGAAGTCAAGGAGAAGGAGATAGAGAAGTGGGACGGCAAGTATGTTTCTACATACCAATATGGTCCTATCCCTCTGACAAGCGGTTCTCTTTTGAGTCCTACTTCGAATAATTGACTAGATGAGCTCCCTTGACCGGGAGCTCGATTCATTGAATGATAACAGCATCCGATGCTGAGTAGTTACCAAGGGAACCTGCTTTAACCTGGATACAGATATATGAAAGGGGAGAGCCTTGGGAAGCTGTAAACTGTCTCTTTGCCTCTGGTGAGATTCTGACACAATCTCCTTCCTTAAGAGATATCTCTTCCCCATCAATTACTGCTTTCCCTGTGCCAGAAAGAATAATGTATATCTCCTCGTTCTCCCTGTGACTGTGTATGAACGGGACACCTGCCCCCTGTGGAAGGTTATTGAAGCTGATTTCTGCTCCTGTGAGGGAAAGAGCATCGTGTAATTCTGTTCTTGGCTCTCTGCCGACATTTGTCTTACTGTAATTTTTCATGTTGTACTCCTTATAAGATATATTTGTTGTAATAATTGTGATTACAACAAGATTATGCATATTCATGATGTAATGTCAATAGTTACAACATGTATTTAGGAAGTCTGGCCTGATGAACTTCCGGAAATAGCTGATACTTTTTTTCGGATAACAGTGTCTGGAAGAGACAGTTTTTTGTTGATAGTTTTGCTAGAGCCTGATCCGTCCACATAGCTGTATCCTTTTAAGCGTTTTGTCAATTTTCTCGAATATTGACAAAGTGCATGCCGTCAGACCATGTGTGGCTTTATCGCCTCAGTGACATCTTCAAGTGTGATGGTTTTCAGCTTGTCCTCAAGTGTTTTCTCTATCTCGTCCAGCTTTACATCGAGGACAGCGTGTATATTGCGTCCTACCGGGCATTCCGGATTCGGGTTCTCATGGAAATGGAATAGACCTTCCCTGTTGTCAACGCATTCAACAGCCCTGTAGATATCGTAGAAGGAAATCTGGGAAGGAGGGCAGGAGAGAGTGGCGCCTCCGCTTCCTCTCTGGACGGTAACTAAGCCCTGAGCCTTCAGCTGCCCGAGCAATTTACGGACTATCACGGGATTTACATTTGTGCTCCCGGCGAGAAAGTCACTTGTTACCTTTTCGCTTTCCTGGAAGAGGCTGATGCATGTAAGGATGTGTACCGAGAGTGTGAAGCGTGATGAAATCTGCATAGGTCTATTCTAGTGTCCCTTCTTCCCGAATTCAATCTCAGGCTGGTGCAAATTGGCTGTTGTAGAGCTTTGCATAGAAGCCGTTTCTCGCCATCAGTTCATCATGGTTTCCCTGTTCTATAACCTTACCGTTGTTCATCACGAGGATTATTGTTGCATTCCTTATTGTGCTGAGCCTGTGGGCTACGACGAAGCTGGTGCGTCCTTCCATAAGGGTATCGAAGGCACTCTGGACAAGAAGTTCAGTACGTGTGTCTATGCTGCTTGTAGCCTCATCAAGGATGAGCATTGGGGGATGTGTGAGCATTACCCGTGCTATGCACAAGAGCTGCTTCTGTCCCTCGGAGAGGCTGCTCTCTGTAAGGGGCGTGTCGAGACCTTCCGGGAGGGCTGCTATGAAGTCAGAGCAATGTGCTTCCTCTATTGCCTTTTCTATCTCTTCTTCTGTTGCATCAGGTTTACCGAACGTGATGTTGTCCCTGACTGTTCCGTTCTTAATCCATGTCTCCTGGAGAACCATACCATAGGAAGCACGGAGACTGTGGCGTGATACGGAGAGGATATCTTTTCCGTCAATCCGGATCGTTCCTCTGTCGGGATCATAGAATCTCATAAGGAGATTGATTATTGTTGTCTTCCCGCATCCGGTGGGGCCGACTATTGCAACACGGGTTCCTTTACCGGCCTTGAGGGAGAGATTCTCGATGAGGGACTTCGACTTATCGTATGAGAAGGATACGTTATCTATTTCCACGTTACCTTCCACTTCATTGAGAACAGCTTTCTCATCCTCCGCTTCCTCTTTCTCGTTTATTAGTTCGAAGACACGGGAAGCACATGCAAACGAGTTCTGGAGCTCAGTCACGACACTGCTTATGTCATTGAACGGCTTCATATATTGGTTTGCGTAGCTCAGCATTACAGCTAATCCCCCTACGGTCAGTGCTCCCTTGGGAATGAGAATGATGCCCACAAGTGCAACGACAGCATAGATTATGTTGTTGACGAACCTTGTTGAGGGATTTGCGAGGGAAGAGTAGAAGATGGCGCTCTTGCTTGCCGAAGCAAGTTTGTCATTGAGGGAAGTGAATCTCTCTGCTGCCCTTTCTTCATACCCGTAGCCTTTCACAACCTTCATTCCTGACACCATCTCGTCGATGAGTGCCGTCTCATCACCGCGTGCTGTGCTCTGTGCCCTGAAAAGGTTGAAGGAGCGTGATGATATGAATGAAGATACAAGGAAGCTCAGTGGGGTAAGGAGAATCACAATGAGGCTTATCCAGATGTTCTTTGAGAACATGAAGTAGATTGTTGCAAGTATTGTGATGACTCCGCTGAAGAGCTGTGTAAAACCTAAAAGGAGTCCGTCGGAGAGGACATCCGTATCGGTGATGACCCTGCTCACGATATCACCAGAGGTGTGGGAGTCGAGGTAGGAGAGGGGGAGTTTCTGTATGTGTTCTATCAGGTCGTTCCTTATATCTTTCACCACTGTATAGGTTATCCTGTTGTTGATAAGGTTCATGAGGTATACAAAGAGTGCACTTGTCCCGACACATACAAGTATTTTTATGAGATATACTCCCAGAGAAGCAGAGTTGACGTTTCCCTTTCCGACCAGATTGTCGATTGCGTCTCCGAAGAGTATCGGGACATAAAGCTGTAAAAGAACGCTGGAGAGGGCAAAGAGAAGGCTCAGAATCAGGAGGAGCCTCTGGCCGCTGAGATATCGCATCAGCTGTCTGAGTGTATCTTTGCTGAGGTTGAGTTTCTTCTTCATCTTGCTACCTCCTTCCTCTCTTCTGGAAACTGTGAGTAATATATATCCCTGTAGATTTCATTGTTTTCAAGAAGCTCCTCATGCTTTCCCTTCCCGACAAGTTTTCCCTTGTCAAGGACAAGAATCATATCTGCATTCTTCACTGATGATATCCTCTGCGATACTATGAACTTAGTCACCCCGTTTATCGCCTTGACGGCTTTCCTGAGGTCAGCATCCGTCTTGAAGTCTAGGGCGCTTGAGGAGTCATCAAGAATCAAAATTTCACCGCCTTTGGTGAGGGCACGTGCAATTGTGAGTCTCTGCTTCTGGCCACCGGAGAAATTGCGTCCGTTCTGTTCAACTTCAGCATCAAGTCCGCCTTTCTTTTCAACAATCTCTCTTGCCTGTGCTGTCTCAAGTGAAGTCCACAGAGTCTCATCCGTGGCATTCTCGTTTCCCAGCAGCATGTTTGACCTGATTGTACCTTTAAAGAGCTGTGCCTTCTGGGGGACGACTGTCACAAGTGATGATATCGTATTCTTGGTGTAATTTCTCACATCATTTCCGTTCACTTCAACGCTGCCTGATGTTACATCATAGTAACGCGGGATGAGGTTTATGAGTGTTGTTTTTCCGCTTCCTGTTCCTCCGATGACTCCGATTGTGTCCCCCTTCCTGGCAGAGAATGTTATATCCTGGAGCGCCGGCTTTCCTCCTCCTTCATATGTAAATGTGACAGAGTGGAATGATACTGATGTATCTTCATCTTTTTCTGCCGGATCCCCCTCAGGATATTCCATACCGTCTTCAAGCTGCATCACAGCACCCACTCTCCTGTAGCATGCCAGGGCCTTGTTGATTGTTATAATCAGGCTTGCCAGCTTGATGAGCTCCACAATAATCTGGAGCATGTAGTTGTAGAGTGCCACAACCTCACCCTGGTTGAGGGTTCCAAGTTCCACCTGGATGGCAGATTGCTTGATGAGGATGACAGTTGCTATGTTAATCAGGGTGTACGTTACTGGGTTGAGAAGTGAGGATATCTTTCCCACAAAGAGATTGAGCTTAGTCAGATCCTCATTGCTTTTTCTGAATTCGCTTACACTTTTCTCCTCCCTGTTGAATGCCCTTATAACCCTCACCCCTGTAAGGTTCTCTCTTGTCTCTGTTGTAACTTTATCGAGGGCGGACTGGCTCTTTGAATAGAGCGGGATGGAGACTCTCATTATAAGTGATGTGACAAGAAGGAGCACTGGGATTGATAGTATGAAGATAAGGCCGGCCTTTATGTTGATTATTGCTGCCATAACTGCTGCCCCGAAGACGATGAACGGGCTTCGGAGAAGCAGCCTGAGTGACATGTTGAGACCTGTCTGTATCTGATTGACGTCATTAGTGAGACGTGTGATCAGCGTACTGCTTCCCTCTTTGTCCAGGGTGGAGAAGGAGAGTTTTTCTATGTGCTTGAAAAGTTCATAGCGCAGTGTCGTTGCATAGCCCACACTGGCCTTTGCCGAGAAATATTGTGCTACAACAGAGCATGACAG
This sequence comes from bacterium, assembly GCA_963640795.1. Lineage (GTDB taxonomy): Bacteria > Spirochaetota > Spirochaetia > Sphaerochaetales > Sphaerochaetaceae > Ornithospirochaeta. The sequence goes on from CAVIAZ010000072.1 coordinate 5,414, forward strand.
CCCGAGTACTGCCATAAGGATGAGTAAGAGGAAGCATTGGATTACTTTTGCTTTTTCCTCCGGGTAGGGCGTGTCTATCATGGATGCGACAATGACTGGAACAAAGAGGTCAAATAAGGCCTCGAGGAGTTTGAAGAGGGGAGCAATAACGGCCTCTTTCCTGTAGGGCTTGAGGTAAACAGTAAGACTTTTTTTCTTTTCTTTCATAATCAAATTACCCGGTTTATTGTTGCGGGAGTCGGGGGAAAAATCAATAGAGAAGCGCCCCTTGTCTTTCGGGGCGCTGTTTTCTATTTCCTTTCCAGGATTGTCATGAATTCCTCTCCGGTGATTGTCTCCTTTTCAAGGAGGTAAGACGAGAGTTCATGAAGCTTCTTCTCATTCTCCTTCAGGATATTCATAGCTTTTTCTCTGGCTTCTTTCACGATTCTGACGACCAGGGCATCTATCTCCTCGCCCGATTTCTCCGAGCAGGCGAGGGATGTGTCCCCTCCAAGATACTGGTTACTGACTGTCTCCAGGGCAACCATGCCGAACTCATCTGTCATCCCGTAGCGGGTCACCATGCCACGCGCAAGCTTTGTTGCCTGCTCTATGTCGTTGCTTGCCCCGGTTGTGATGCTCTTGAAGATAAGCTCCTCTGAAGCCTGTCCTCCTGTGAGGGTTGCTATCTTATTAAGAATTTCTTCCTTGCTCATGAGGTTCTTCTCGCCTTCATCGACCTGCATCGTGTAGCCCAGGGCTCCGCTTGTACGTGGAATTATCGTTATCTTTGTTACAGGTGCACTGTGGCTCTGCTTTGCAGCAACAAGTGCGTGCCCGATTTCATGGTAGGCAACAATCTTTTTCTCTTCTTCGCTGAGGACGGCATTCTTACGCTTGTAGCCGGCAATTACAACTTCAACAGATTCCTCAAGATCATCCTGGGTAACCGTGTCTTTGCCGTTTCTTACTGCCCTGAGTGCTGCCTCGTTGATTATATTCGCCAGCTCAGCGCCGCTGGCTCCGCTTGTTGCCCTTGCAATTGCCTCATAGTCGATGTCGGCACTCATCTTCACATCCTTTGCATGGACCTTGAGGATGGCAACACGCCCCTGGAGGTCAGGAAGATTGACAGGGATTCTCCTGTCGAACCTGCCGGGTCTGAGAAGAGCAGGGTCGAGGGAGTCCGGTCTGTTTGTTGCCGCAAGGATTACAACACCCTTGTTGGCATCGAACCCGTCCATCTCGGTAAGAAGCTGGTTGAGGGTCTGCTCCCTCTCGTCGTTTCCACCATATGGTGAGCTGTCACGCTTCTTTCCGATTGTGTCGATTTCATCAATGAACACTATGCATGGAGCCTTTTCCGAAGCCTGTCTGAAGAGGTCCCTGACTTTGCTTGCACCCATGCCGACAAACATCTCCACGAACTCTGATCCGCTTATTGAGAAGAACGGAACCTTTGCCTCTCCTGCAACGGCACGTGCAAGGAGGGTCTTACCTGTTCCGGGAGGGCCTACCAGGAGAGCTCCCTTCGGAAGCTTTGCTCCAATCTTTGTGTATTTGTCATTGTCATGGAGGTAACTCACTATCTCTTCGAGGGCCTCTTTTGCCTCATCCTCTCCCTGTACATCCTTGAATGTGACTCCCGTTTCATTTTCGGCATAGATCTTTGCATTGCTCTTACCGAAGCTCATGGCATTCATGCCACCTTTCTTCGATACAAATGAGAAGATAATCCTTCCTGCTAGTGAGAAGAGGAGGATAGGCAGGAACCAGCTGATGAGGAAAGTCGTAATCGGGGAACTTTCCGGCTCTATGTATGAGGAGAACGAGACTCCGGCATCCTCAAGTCTCTCCCTCAGTCCGCTGTCGGGGAATACTGCTGTCTGGTAGGTTCCGAGGTTCCCGTCGACCTCTGCCGAGAATACTATATAATCATCAGCCAATACCACTTCCTTGACTTCTTTCTTGTCCACCATCGCCAGGAAATCTGAATACTGTACAGACTGGATTTTCTTATTGACGAACTGGGGAAAAACAAATGCATTGAGGAGCATTATTGCAAGGAAAGCCAGAAGACAATAATAGACTATCGGCTTGTTGTTCTGTTTCTTTTCGTTATTATTTTCCAATTTTTTATTACCTCACGTGAAAGATAGACATAAGATAAGCGATATATAAGGTATAGGAAAGCAAAAACATTCAAAACACAAAGATGTGTGTCATAATGAAACGTCAATTCCTTCTTATATCGGAGAGAATGAGCTTCTTCTCATTTTTGAGAATATAAGGATAGTTGGGATTCCCGGACGGGGTTGCCCGTGTATTCTTGTTTGAGATACGAAGTCCTGTCACTCCACGCCAAGATAGTCTCCAAAGATTTCATCAAAGAGGATATCGGCCTCCTTCTTCACTTTTGACTCAAATAGGGAGTAGAGTTCCACTATCTTTCTGCCGTCCTCTGTGAGTGTTGCCCTCCCGCCTCCGGCTCCCCCCGTGACACGGCTGACCAGCTCCCTTTTGAAGGCTTCCTCGCTGCGGTTCAATATATGGAGGGCCTTTGAGTATGAGAGTTCCATACTCATTGCCGCCTTTCTTATAGAGCCCTGTTTATCAATTGCCAGGAGAAGTTCCTTAACTCCCGGACCGAAGGCATAATTATCATCTCGGCCGATTTTTATCTTAATTTTACAGTTCATTGTCTGACCTTGGATAATGATAAACGAGGGGACCAAGTCTATCAAGAATCATTTACTTTTGGATTCCCTGATTGTATAGTGAAAGGGGAAATCAAAGGAGATTTTATGGCTATAGTTAAACTTGAAAATGAATTTATTGAGGCTTCCCTCAATACTCTTGGTGGCTTTATTGACTCACTTGTCTCCAAAAAGGACGGAAAAGAGCATGCATGGCACTATGATTCTGCTATATGGGGACGCCGCACAGCTGTCTGCTTCCCTCTTTGCGGAAAATGCAGGGACGACAGATATACATATGACGGGAAAGAGTATTCTCTTCCGAATCATGGCTTTTTGAGGGAGAAGGAACTCGATATAGTCTTCCAGTCAAAGGATCGTCTTGTACTAGAGAACACTTATGATGAGACTACTCTTGAGCGCTATCCGTTCAAGTACAATGTTCAGATAGAGTATGTCCTCGACAAATCTGATGTCCGTGTGTACTACCATGTGAAGAATCTTGATGAGAGAACTATGTATTACTCCATCGGCTCCCATTACACATATCTTCTTCCGTCTGTCCAGGAAGACTGTTCTGTCTTCTTCTCAAAGCCACAGACGGCTGGTACATTTGACCAGAAAGACGGTCTGGTGAAAGGAAATTTCCTCTCCGGGACTGACAGTTTCTCACTTAAAGGTGTAATTGACAGTTCGTCCGTAATCTTTGACCTCAAGACTCTTGAGTCCGATTATGTTGGAGTTGGAGACAAGAACGGGATTTATACAAAGATAAATGGAGAGGGCTTCAGATATCTTATAATCTGGGCTCCTGCAGGCGGCCACAATCCGTTCGTGTGTGTTGAGTTCTGGGATGGCATGGGACAGATTGAAACAGCTGGTGATAAGCTTGATGAAAAGTTCGGAATCAACAGCCTTGAGAAGGGTGGGGAGAGAACCTACCTCCAGACAATCTCACTTTAAGTCTAATAGTTCGTCTCCCCAGGGATAGTCTCAGGGGAGACAACACATATTATTCAGTTCATGCTGAAAGTTGCTGGAAACGCATGGTCGACCTGTTGAGTTCTACCGTAAATTGGGTTAACATCATTCTGCTGGTTGGGGACTCAATCTAAGACTTTGGAAGAGACCAGATGAATCCCGACCTCCTTTTTT
>CAVIAZ010000073.1:0-9118 GCA_963640795.1 bacterium
TTTTTTTGATAGACCAGTCGCCCATAAAGGACGCGCTTTCTTCTCTGAATAGTAGTGTTCTCTGTACTTGTTGTCAACTTTGCATTTATATATATTCTAAAAAGTTATATGCGATGTTGTATTTTTCTCTAATAGTATACAATTTCGGGGACAGTATCTTTCTACTATACTTGTTATGGGGTAAAATCTGGGAAATGGAGGTATGTGATGGACAGACTTGAAGAGAGAGCACTTGAGTATCATAAGGGGGGAAAGGTTACAGTTGTGCCGTCAAAGCCCTGTAGGAATGCAGAGGATTTGTCCCTTGCATATACTCCGGGAGTCGCAAAGGCTGTACTCAAGATTGATGAAGACAGAGACAATGCTTACAGGTATACAGATAAGGGAAACCTTGTTGCTGTCATTTCAAATGGTACTGCTATACTTGGTCTTGGCGACAGAGGGGCCCTTGCATCCAAGCCGGTGATGGAAGGAAAGGGAGTTCTCTTCAAGCGCTTTGCAGATATTGATGTTTTCGATATCGAGGTGGACGAGAAGGATCCTGAGAGGTTCATTTCAATTGTGAAGGCTATCTCTCCGACATTCGGCGGGATAAACCTGGAAGATATAAAAGGCCCGGAGTGTTTTTATATAGAGAGTGAGCTGAAGAAGTCCTGCAACATCCCTGTATTTCATGATGACCAGCACGGCACGGCAATCATTGCGTCTGCAGCCCTGATGAATGCCTCTGAGATTGTGGGGAAGAAACTTGAAGACATGAAGGTTGTGTTCTCCGGAGCCGGCGCTGCGGGATGCTCGTGTGCAAAGATGTTCCTTTCCATCGGAATAAGAAAAGAGAATCTCATAATGACAGATATAGACGGTGTCATTTATAAGGGAAGACCAAATATGCCGGAAATCCACAGGGAACTTGCATCGGAGACTGAGGCGAGAACTCTCAGGGAGGCCATAGTCGGAGCTGACATGTTTATGGGAGTCTCAGCCAAAGGCATCCTCAAACCAGACATGCTTCTCTCGATGGCAGAGAACCCGATCGTGTTTGCCATGGCTAATCCTGATCCTGAGATTACTCCAGAGGAAGCTTTTGCTGTAAGAAGTGATGTGATTATGGGGACGGGAAGGAGCGACTATCCTAACCAGATAAACAACATTCTCGGTTTTCCGTTCATATTCCGCGGAGCCCTTGATGTCCGCGCCTCTGAGATAACGGAGAATATGAAAAAGGCTGCTGCCACTGCGCTTGCGAGATTGGCAAAGGAGCCGGTTACAGACGAAGTGAGGAAGGCTTACGGAGGGGAGGATTTCTCCTTCGGCAGGAACTATCTTGTCCCGAAGCCCTTTGACAGGAGGGTGATAGAGTGGGAGGCTGTAGCCGTCGCTAAGGCTGCCGTTGCAGACGGAGTCGCGTCATCCCCGATAGAAGACTGGGAAGGTTACCGGATGTCTCTCAGAAAGAGGATGGAGAAGTATTGGGATTAATGCCCGATTCTCTTCTGTCTCTCTCCTGATAAGTCCAGCTCATTACCGAAAGTGGAACCTGAGGAGAAGCTTGCAGGGTCAAGATGTACCTTACTTCGGGTTGTACGCAATGAGGAATCTTTGAATGCGATGCGTCTTGCCTTCTCCTCTGTCTCTATCTTGATTGACCTGACGACAGCTGTGCTCTCCTGGGGGGCTGTCTTTGCCTTTATTGCCTTATAGGCCCCGTACATGAAACTGTCCTTCGAGATATTCTTCCCCTGCTTACGGAGTCTCTTGACTTCTGCTTCCAGTGCAGAGAGAAGGTAATCAAAGAGATAGAGGGCGCTTTCGCATTGCTCAAGTGAGCCGTACCCCGTCATGGTTACCGTCTCCCCGTTGTGGTTCTTCACAAAGAAGATTCCCGTATTCTCACTCACAATTATTGTTATGTAGAGTATGTATGTACATATTCTCTTCTTCTCATAGACATCAACGCGGTAGATTTTCTCCTCATCGATATCATCTTCAGTGAGGGCTGCCTTCTCGATAAGCTTTCTTGCCTTCTCAAGTGCTACGAGGGCCTCATTCTCAAAGGATGACGATGAGAGTGCCATTAGCTTGTCGAGTTTCTCCCTTGCCTTCTCCTTTGATTCTATGTCATTCCGGATTTTGGCTTTCTCGAATCCCTTTTCAATACCGAGTTTCTCGCATATCTCCCTGAAGAAGGGAGAGTGGCCCGTCATATTGGGGTTGAAAAGATAGTCTATAGCATGAGCACACTCATGTATGTACACATTCTTTATGGCAGACAGAGGGTAATCGAGAAGATTCTCGGAGAGAATGATTATCTGGTCGGAGGGGACGAATGCTCCAAGCTTTCCCTCATTTTCCATGTGGGCGAAGAAAAGTCCATAATAAAGCGGTCTTGTAATGCCGTAGTATTTGAATGCCTTTGACTGTATTTCCTTCTCAACCGGCCTCAGAAGAGCCCTTACTTTCTCTTCCTTCTCACCTATTACCTTTATTGTTCTGTCCATAGTGGAAGGATAGACCAGAAGGAAGAAAAGAAACAATCACCTCAGGAGAAATCCCTGACTTACAATACCCGTTCGTTCATAAATTAACTCTGCAGCCTGATATAGTACTATGAATACTTCAAGCTGGAATCTCTCTGAAAAGGAGAAAGAAACTTTGTGCATTAGATGTGGAGGCTGTCCGCTTTTCAAAGATCAGGGGTGGATGACCAATGTCCCTCTTTACGGACTCTCTGAATGGGTGAAGGGGATTGAGTGAGATAATTGTCACCAATCTGACTACCTTCTTTTCTCTTTTTGGGCTATTGTAACTGTATGAAGAAGATATATATGGAAAGCCTGGGATGTGCGAAGAACCAGGTTGACTCAGAGATTCTTCTCTCCTATGCGGGAGAGAGTGGTTATACAAGAACAGATGATGTGACAGAGGCAGATGTCATTGTTGTAAATACATGCGGTTTCATAGAGAGTGCCAAGGAGGAATCTGTCAACACATTCTTTGCTCTCAGGGAGAAAAACCCGGATGCGAAGATAATCATGGCAGGGTGTCTTGCACAGCGCTACGGGAAGGAGATGGAACTTGAGGAGGCTGATGCCATCTTCGGCAATCATGACCTCTCATACTTTCCTCAGGTGCTTGAAGATGTGGAGAAGAAGGAGAGAACCGTCCTTGTTCCGGAATATCCTGACCCGGACAGGGAGAGGGATGACAGGAATGAACTTCTCTCGTTCCCGCGTTCTGCCTACCTTAAGATCAGTGAGGGATGCAACCATTGCTGCTCTTATTGTGCTATCCCGGTTATAAGGGGATCACTGAGAAGCAGGCCTTTTGAGAAGGTCGTGAAAGAGGCGGAGAGACTTATTTCGACTGGTGTCTATGAGATAAATGTTGTTGCCCAGGATCTTGGGGCATACGGGCTTGACTTATATGGTAGGAGCAGGTTCGTCGAGCTGATGGATACTCTCTCATCTCTATCTGGAGACTTTGTATTGAGAATGCTCTATATACACCCGGACACATTCCCTGAAGAATTGATTGACCTCGTCGCAAAGAGGGAGAAGATTCTCCCTTATTTCGATATCCCGGTCCAGCATGCCAACCATGAGGTTCTCCTCTCCATGAAGAGGACAGGAAGCGGTAAGATCTACGGCGACCTATTTGAGAGAATCAGGAAGAAGAACCCTGATGCAGTTATCAGGACAACTTTGATGCTGGGATACCCAGGAGAGGACAGGGCCGCATTCGAGGAACTTCTAACTTTTATTGAGGAAGCAAAACCTGACTGGATGGGATCCTTCCTCTACTCCAGGGAGGAAGATACTCCTGCATACAGGATGAGAAACCAGAAGGACCACGATAAGGCACAGCGTGAAGCTAAGAAGTGGCAGAAGGAACTGGAAGAGAAGCAGAGTGAGATTACACAGAAGAGTCTCGAAAGGTTTGTCGGAAGAACTTACAAAGCCCTTGTCGAGGAGACGATTGAAGGTGAGGACCTTGCAATCAGCAGGATATATTCCCAGGCTCCCGATGTCGACGGACTTACTGTCATTATGGGACGTGGTCTCAAGAGCGGGGATGTTGTGAATGTGGGAATCAGAAGTGTCCGCGGTGTTGATTTGGAGGGTATCCTGATTGATTGACCTGAATGTACTTAATAACGAACAGCGTGAAGCTGTGCTCGACAGCAAGAATAACCTCCTCCTTCTTGCATGTGCCGGAAGCGGAAAGACGCTTACTGTGACATATAAGATTGCGTATTCAATACAAGAGGGGCTTGTGCATCCCTCCCAGGTATGTGCTGTGACATTCACTAACCGTGCTGCCAAGGAGATGAGGGACCGTGTCGCATCCCTCCTTCCCGAAGTCGATACTTCCCGTATGGTAATCAGGACATTCCACTCTCTCTGTGCTTCCCTGTTGAGACGCTTTGGGGAAAGCGTAGGCCTCCGTCGTGATTTCACTATCTACGACGACGATGATGCCTACCAGGTACTTTGCGGGGTATCGAACAGGGAGAAGAAGATTCTCAGGGAAGTCTCGCGTACGATATCGAAGGTGAAGGACCTGGGGATGACACCCGATGATGAGAAGGCCGGCACCTATTCCAAGTATCCTTACTTCAGGTCCCTTTTTTATGCCTATGAGAACGCACTCTCCAGAAGTGGCAATGTCGACTTTGCGGATCTGATCGGGAAGGCCGTGGAGCTTCTCAGGACAGATGACGCTGCCCGGTCCTATTGCCACAGCCGCTTCAAGCTGGTACTTGTTGATGAGTACCAGGACTCGAACAGTGAGCAGTTCAAGTTTCTTGAACTCTTTGTCTCACCGGAAAGCCAGCTTGTCGCAGTCGGGGATGATGACCAGTCAATCTACTCCTTTAGGGGGGCCGAGATAAGGAATATCCTGTGCTTTGCCCAGGATTTCAAGAATGTAAGGGAAATAAAGATAGAGAAGAATTACCGTTCAACGGATGAGATTCTTGCTCCTGCCAATGCCCTTATAAGACATAACAGCTACCGCCATGACAAGACGATTGTCTCGGCTGACGGGAAGAAAGGTCAGAAGCCTGTGCTTCTTGTAAGCCAGAGTGGAAGTCTTGAGGCAAAGCGTGTAGCCGACATAATCAAAGGCAACAGGGATTACAACAACACAGCAATCCTCTACAGGACCAATGCCCAGTCACTTCTCTTTGAGACCGCACTTACCAATGAGAGGGTGCCGTACAAGGTTATCGGGGCATTGAAGTTCTACGACAGAGAGGAGATAAAGGACGCACTTGCCTTTTTGAAGCTTTTATTAAATCACAGGGATGCAGTCTCCTTCAGGAGGATAATCAACAAGCCTTCACGTAAGATAGGGGACAAGAAGATAGAGGATATAGTATCGAGGGACGAAGATCTCTTTGCTGCCCTTCTCTCATACTCAAGAGATAATCCTTCATCCGCCGGAGACGGTGCCAGAGTCTTTTTATCAGCATGGAAGAATGCCGAGGAGAGACTTAAAACAGAAGAGGGACTGGGGTCCATCCTCTATAAGGCCCTTGAGGAGACTGAACTCATCTCGTACTACGATTCTGAGCCCGACAAGGCCGTGAGACAGAGTAAACTCGATAACCTCTCCCAGCTTGTCTCTGTCCTGGAAGGAAATGAGAGGGAGGACGATTCCATAGCAGACGAGAATGAAAGAGGTGAGAAAGAAGTAAATCACGGAAGGGAGGCTCTCTCACAGTTTCTTGAGCACATCACTCTCGATACCACGGTTCTCGGTAATGATGACCCGAGGGAGAAAGAGGGTGTCACCCTCATAACCATGCATAATACCAAAGGTCTTGAATATGATACGGTCTTCTGTGTCGGACTTGAGGAGCAGTTGATCCCCGGACGCAACACAACCATGGAATCTCTTGAGGAGGAGAGGAGAATCCTCTACGTTGCCATGACAAGGGCAAGGCGGAAACTCTATCTCTCCTATGCTAAGAGCCGTATGATTTGGGGACACTTTGAGAATACGTGCCCGTCATGCTTCTTAAGAGATATCCCCGAGAGTATGATGGACGGAGACACCACAAGCGGATACTCCTCTGACAGATTTCAGAGGTCTTCTTATACGAACACACCTTCCTGGGCAAAGAACATAAGCATAAAGAAGGAAGAGCCGAAGATTCGGACAGACTCCAAGCAACTGCTTTTCAAGAAGGGTGACAGGGTCAACTCCCCAGACAAGGGGGAAGGCACCATTTCTGATGTATCGGTATCTCCTGAGAAGACGATAATTACAGTTGTTTATGACACGGGACGCACATCTAGGTACGTTGCGGGACATGCAAATATTGAAAAAATAGGGTAAAGATATAGACAACAAAAGAATAAATTGTCTAAAATAACAGAGTTCGTTTAGACGAAGACCCATAAGCCGTGTAGAGGGAAGAAAAGACAAAGCATACCACAATGCTGAAGCCGGGACTTCTACTACCATCCTGAGTGAGGCTGTTTTTGTTTCGCTGGACGCTTGTCCGCCATTTCCTTTCCCAAGGGCGATAAAGAAAACAGAAGAATGCGGGATGACGGGGATTTTAGTCAGCCACCGTAAAGCTGAGCGACCGCTTTACATTGAAAGGATGGTTCTCTTTTTTCTCCAGACTGTGCCGTAAGGTTGGAAACGGTGTTTTCAAGGTCACTAAAAGATAGGATGAAAGCAATGAAGACTATTTTTGTTAAGCCAGCTACGATGGAAAAGAAATGGTATCTCATCGATGCTGAAGGCAAGAACCTCGGACGCGTTGCAGTTGCTGCAGCAAGAATCCTCAGAGGTAAGAATAAACCGGAATATGTTCCTCATCAGGATATGGGGGATTATGTAATAATCATTAATGCTGCCAAGGCTAATGTCACAGGAAACAAGGTTGAGGACAAGATGTACTATCGTCACTCAATGTTCCCGGGCGGACTCAAGGCAGAGAACTACGGTAAAATGATTGTCCGTAAGCCGACCTACCCGATGGAGCATGCTGTCAAGGGTATGCTTCCTTCCGGCAAACTTGGCGCAAGACTTTTTGTGAACCTGCACGTTTATGCAGGATCTGAGCATCCGCACATGGCACAGAAGCCTGAGAAAGTTGAGCTTTAAGAGAGGAAACTGAAAAATGGCAAAGAATGAAAACAAAGTTGTTGACCTCGGACACGGAGTTGGCAGAAGAAAGACTGCTGTTGCTAGAGTTTACCTCAGAGAAGGCAATGGCGAAATTGTTGTAAACGGAAAGAAACTCGAAGAATACTTCGTTGATTCTTCAGATTGCGCTAAGGTCAATGAACCTTTCGTCGTCACAGAGACATCAGGCAAGTTCAACCTTGTTATTAACGTATGTGGCGGTGGTGTTCACGGCCAGGCTGAAGCTTGCAGACATGGTGTTGCAAGAGCACTTGTTGCTTATGACGAGAATCTGAAGCCAGCTCTCCACACAGCCGGACTTATGACAAGAGACCCGAGAATGGTCGAAAGAAAGAAGTACGGTCAGCGCGGAGCAAGAAGACGCTTCCAGTTCTCAAAGCGTTAAGTCGCTGCTTTATACAGAAAAGGGCCAGGCAATACTGGCCTTTTCATGTTTATTTTGGTTAATATTTCTCCATGGATGCATATGACAAGGCAATAAGTATTCTCGCTTTAAGGGAACACTCCTCAAAAGAGCTGAAAGACAAGCTTCTTGCGAAAGGTTACAAAGAGGAAGAGATAGACTCTGCCGTAAAAACTCTGAAAGAGGAGGGTTATCTTTCGGACGAGCGTTATGCTGAGTGCTTTGTCAGATCCGCTATCAGAAAGAGGGCAGAAGGAAAGTCCTTTGTGATGATGCGTCTCCAGGAAAAGGGGATAACAAAAACTCTTGCCTCGGACAGCGTCAATGCAGCCTGGGAGAATGAGGAATATTTACCCACACTCCAGAAGGAATGGAGTAAACTCTATAAGAAGTACGGAGAAGAGAAAGCCGAGGCAAAACTCAGGGCCAAAGGTTTCACATCCTCCGAGATACGGAAAGTACGGGAGAGAGAAGATGAAGAGTAAGAACGATAATCTCATGTTTTATATTTCCCTTGTCATCTTCCCCGTCTATGCTGTTGTTTCGCTCTTTTTGAATGCAACGCTGGCTCCTCTTCCTGTCCTCATTCCACTGGTCATCCTCCTCGATAACATAAAAAAGAGGAATAAGTTTGACAGAGCCTTCCTGGTGATGCTGACATACCTCCTTTCAGTGCTATCTTCCTTCCTGCCTTCCCTGACGTTCCCCTCCCTGGTGAAAGCCTATGCAGACAGCCTTTTCATCCTCCCTCTTCTTGTGCTTGTAGATGAAGACGAGAAGGACAGGAGTTTTTCAGTTATCTCCCTTATCCTATTCGGAATAGTTTCCTGGATAACACTCTCCGTAACAAATAACAGCTACTATTATCTCTATGGCGGAATGGAGAATTATGGGGAGTATGTTGTATATTCAAGGCTCCTTTACTTCGTCACCCTTTCAATACCAGTAGTCGAGTTGCTCTTCAATTCAAAGAGAAACTACCTGAGTTTCTTCCTTCTTCTCGCCTCATCTGTCATAGCTGTCCTTGCAGCAACAGCAAAAGGGGAGAGTAACCCCATCCTTACTCCCACTTCCTGGTATTACCTCCTAATCCTCTTTATATATATTGGGAGAGTTGAGGATGAAGTGGTGGTTACAGACAGGAAAAAAATAGTCCTCACCAAACTCGATACTCATGATATAGAGCACCTGAAGAAGAAAAAGAAGCCCCGTATCTATGAGATTCCGCCTAATCTTCCACTCGATGACAGACCCGGAAAGGCAGGGGAATAAATATGCATTCTCTATGCATTATTGAAAGTCAGATAAACCTCCAGAAAGTGCCGGAATTTATATAGAAAAGATATAAAAACAAAGAAATTCCATTTAAGAAATGTAACCTTCCATATATTATTTCTTTTATCTTGACAGGTACAGTATCGTTAGGTACAATCCAAATTGTATAACGGAATAAAGGGAATTGGCATGCCTTGAGGTATGTCCCCGAATTTTCAATGGAGGAAAAAATGAAAAAAATCCTTACAATCGCATTAGTTGCACTCCTCGCAGCAA
>CAVIAZ010000074.1:0-8470 GCA_963640795.1 bacterium
CGTCCTTCACATCGAGAAGTGACTGGTTATATGTTTCGGTCGCTTTTCTCAGCTCCGCATTGCCACTCTCCATACTCTTCTTCAGCCTCTCGAAAGTGTAGGAGGAATTATCCCCCTCCACCTCTTCAGCAAAGAGGGGAGAGAGAAGGACAAGAAATGAAAGGATAATCAAAAATACTTTCTTCATACTCAATCCTGTCAAGTCGTCGACTTGTAGAGCATCACAGTGAAGTCGGTTGTCATGCTGTTAAAACTTAAAGTCTTGTTAGTTGGTTCAACCTCAGTCCCTGCACCTTTAACTTTGTACTTGACAGTCAAGGTGTCTGCGGTTCCCTTATAGCTTGTTGCGCTTGTGTTACTGTCGCTTCCATATGTCAAATTCAACCTTACCCCGCTTCCAAGTCCGGTGAAGTAGCCATAGTCAACAACAGGAGTACTGGATGACGTGTTCGACACGACCTTTGTTGTTATAACTTTGTTATCGCTCGCAAGTGTGTCAGTTCCGTTTACAGTTTTATAGAGGTATAGTTCGTCACCCCAATCGTCCGTATAACCATAACCATTCTCAGAAGCCTTACTTGTACTTCCTGAAGCTGAACTCGTCGAAATCAGATACCCTGAAATCCCACTTGCAGGGAGGGTGATGTAATTCTTTCTGAAGTAGACCTTCTGTGTCACGCTGTCGAGGGCGCTCCCGTCACTGTCGACCAATGTGACAGATATTGCAGAACTTGCCTTTCTTGCGTCATCCTTACTTGTTGTCCACGTCCACTTCGGGTCATCTGTGTCGTGATCCTTGAAGTCGTAGAGAGTGAGGGTAGGGGCATAAGCTTTGCCATCCACTGTCTTACGGTACTTCACGTTTATTGTGTAGGTGCTTGAGGCTGCTGTCGTTGTGACTGTGCTGGACTTCTTCTCCTCTCCGTTGTTATACGACCACTTGAAATCTATCTGGTCTGTGACTGAAGAGGAAGCATTCGTCGAGCTGCCGTCGATGAGGCTTACTGTCACCGAAACTGTCTGCCACTTGCTCGTCAGGTAGATATTAGTGTTCTTGTACTCGGCAGCATCTTCGTCGTAGGTGCAGCTGATTGCTGTAATTGTGGAATCGGTTAGTCTCCAGTCGGAACCTGTCTGGATATCATAGAGTGTGACTTCAGGAACGGCATACTTCTGGGTCTTTCCGTCTTTGTCGATATATGTTTCCTTATACTTGATTGTGATTGAGGCCTGGCCGTTTGTGAACGAGTCAACTGTTGCCATCACATTCTGGTTCTCCCCGTCATAGTAATCACTGTACTTGTATCTGAAGGAGATACCGCTCGCATTGGTAATCGATGAATCTGTCCCTGTCGAAGTTGAGGAATTCTCGTCACTGTCCTTGAGTTTGATGACCAGTGTCTTTGTGACTGTCACCTTGTCCATATAGACAATGCCGAAGTTATTCGACTTGTCGGACTGGATTGTACGTCCGGGGACCTTCACAAGGCCGTAGTCCTTGCTGAAGGCAAGAAGGTAGATTGTCTTACAGTCGGCATCCTTGCCGTAGACAGGGCTTGTTGTATACCACCTCAGGTTCGATATAGAGAAAGAACCGTCGGCAGCAGTCTTAGCTGACGGGACTGTTGTGTCCGTGAACTCGCTCTTCCCGTCCCATGAGTCATACTTTGCCGTCCAGTCGGCTTCATTGTCATAGGCATAGACCATTACGTCTGCTATGCCTCCCGAGGAAGAAGATGATGTCTCCCTGACGCTCCTGTCCTTCACTGTTCCGCTGATGGCGGAATCGAAGACAGCTGAGCATGCTGTCAGCATCAACAGTACTGCAAGTACCAATGAGGAAAGCTTAATTATCCTTTTCATCTGTTATATTCTCCTTGGCTCCCAAAGCCGTCTTTTTATTTAATTTTCTGTAAGCTCTCCTGAGCTTCCATTTTTCAAGAAGGTAGTAGTAGACAGGCATCATATAGAGGGTGAGGATTGTCGATGTCGCGAGTCCTCCCATGATTACCTGTCCAAGCGGGGCATAAATCTCTGCTCCCTCTCCCTTTGCAACAGCCATAGGGATGACACCCAGGACCGTTGTCAGGGTAGTCATGAGAATGGCCCTGAGTCTTGAGGCCGTACCTTCAGCCGTCTCTTTGTCGAGAATCTCCTGCTCCTCTTCTATTGTGAGAAGTCCCAGTGTCTCGGTATATTCATCGAAGTAGATTCCCTTCTCCTTGAGCAGGGCCTCCCTGTCCTGACGGCGGGCAAGGTTGGCATAGTCCGCGATGACTATACCGTTGTTCACGAGCATACCGACAAGAGATACGATTCCCAGGATGGAGACTATGCTCATCGAGGAATTGAATATCGTGAGGGCAAGAACTGCTCCGATAATACAGAACGGGAACAGGAGGAGGATCAGGAACGGCTGGTCGAAGCGCTCGAATACTGCAACCATGACAAGGTAAACAAGGAAGATTGCAACAAGGAGGGCTTCAAGAAGCGGGGTGAGTGAACTCTCCACGAGGTCTCCCAGTCCGCTTGTCTTTGTCGACACTCCGCTTGAGAGCGGATTCGCCTCGAGGTAAGCATTGATCTTCTTCGTTACGCTGTCCGTACTCTCTGTTGTGAGGGTAGCCGAAATCGAGAGGGAGTTTGCCCTGTCGTCGTGGTTGATCTGGCTCAGGCTCTCGTCGAGTGTCAAGGTCGTCACGTTTCCAAGAGGAATCGTTGCACCTGCAAGAGATGTAATCTTGATGTCATTGAGCCTGTCCTCTGTAAGACTCTCGTCCTGGACATCGCTGTAGAGATGGATGTCATACCTTGAGTCTGTAGACTCATCGGTATATTTACCAATATCTGTTCCGTAGAAGAGGATGGCAGCAGTAAGTCCTGCCTCCTGGGCCGGAACGCCGAGACTTGTCAGATAGTCATAGGTGCCGTTAATGACAGCTGTCTTGGTGTCATTCGTGGCATTTATAGACACAGTCATGACCTCCGGGTATGTCAGAAGTTCCTCTTCGATCCTCTCAGCCTCGCTGTAGAGTACATCACTGTCCTCCCCGATGAGTGTGAGGCCGTAACCGCCTCCGTTGGAAACGAGGTTTATAAGTCTGTCGAAGCCTCCGTTCGTGACACTGACTGTTGCATCCGGAACCTGACTTGAGAGTGCTTCCTGGAGTTCACGCATGATGACGTGGATGTCACGGTCTCTGTCCTTGACAGGAACGAGGACTGCGTGCATAGCTCCCTCATTCTTCTTTGCCTGGCTGACAGCTCCCATGTCCTTACCTGAATACACGACATCGGTCTTGAGTTCGGGAGTCATGTCGATAACGATACTCTCGATCCTGTCCATTGCCTTCCTTGTGTCTTCAAGGGAGTATGTCTCCGGGAAGGATACACTTATATAGAAGTCTCCGTTGTCGGTGGAAGGGATGAATGAGAACTGCATGTTCGGGAGGATGTAAATGCTGAGCACGAGAACCAGAAGTCCCGCAAGCAGCATGAACGGGGTATGACGCTCTGTGAAGTAGAGGCTCCTTGCATATTGTTTCTCGACAGCCCCGAGTCCCCTGACAATGAAATTCTCCCTCTTCGGCTTACGCTTGTCATCATCCTCCCTCAGAAGTTTCTTCATAAGGAATGGAATGTATATGATGGCAACAACAAGGGATGCGGTGAGGCTCATCATGAATGTCACGGAGACATCCTTGAGAATCTGTCCCACCAGGCCGCTCATCATGGCAATCGGGAGGAATACGACGATGGTCGTCAACCCGGACCCCATAACAGATCCTATGACATCGTCAGTACCCTTGAAGATTGACTCGTTTACCGAGTAGAGGGCCTTTCCGTTCTCATCAGTTGCCTGGTAGAACCTGTACACCTGGTCAAGTACCAGGATAGCGGCTCCTACTATGTTACCCAGGGCGACGACTATACCCGAAAGGGAGAGAAGGTTGACAGTAATTCCCATCAGCTTCATACCGATGAAGGTGAAGAAGATTGAGAGAGGAATACTGAGTCCGATGATGATAGTGGCCTTCCAGTCAGAGAGGAATATAAAGATGACGATGACACCGATGATGATGCCCATGACACCACTTTCGATGACAGTCGAGAGCGAGGAGTTGACAAGTGTCGAGTCATCGCTGACCATGCTGAACCTCAGCGCTCCGCCACTCTTTTCCTCTTCTTCGGCAAGGATGGTCTTAATCTTGTTTGTGATCTCGATTGTGTTACCGTCACTACGCTTGCAGATATCGACTGAGATGACCTCTTTGCCGTTTCTTGTGACAAGGTAATCACCAGCCTTGTAGTCAAGTGTGACATCAGCAACATCCCCCAGTCTCACCATACCGCCGTCAAGCGAGTAACCGACGGGGAGGGCTTCGATGTCCTCAAGAGAGGAGAATCTGGAGTCGAACTTTGCATCTATCTCTGTCCCTGCATATGACACGGAGTCGAGAGGGATGGAATAGTTGTTGTAGGAGAGCATCTGATAGACTGCAAGCGGGCTTATTCCCCTGCTTGTCAGTTCATCCATTTTAAGCTTTACATCAACTGTAGCTGTTTTTGCTCCGTTGACTGTTATGGTCGAGACACCGGATATCTGCGAGAGTTGTGGTTTTATCTCATCCTCAATGTAATCTCCGATAGCATTTATGTCGTCTCCGTCCGTCTCTACGACGAAGGAGGCAATCGGGAGCATTGATGTTCCTCCCACGAGGGCATAAGGACGCCCCGATATGCCAGATGGCAGGTCGTCGATGAGGTCGTCGATACGGTTTCTCACCTCATCTATCTCATCATACGGGTCGATGCCGTCCTGGTAGGTTATGGCAACGATGGATGCACTGTTTATACTCTGGCTTGTCATACTCTTGAAGTTCGGGAGTGTGACGAAGTCATCCTCGAGGATTTCTGTTACAGTCTCCTCGATATCCTGGCTGGATGCACCGGGGTAGACGGTCAGAACATAGACCATCGGGTTTGAGATATCGGGAAGGAATTCTGTGTTTGTGTCGCTTACAGCCATGAGACCGAACACTCCCAGTGCAAGGAGTGTCATTGCTATGATGACGGGATGTGCGACAGGATAACGGGTCAGTTTCATACTAGTTGCCCTCTACGATATTCACAGCCTCTCCGGAGAAGAGTGAGCTCTGCCCGGAGATAATGAAGGCCCTGTCCTCATATCCTTCGGGAAGGAGGACGTAGTCATCATTCATGAATGCATCTGAAAGGTCCACGTAGGCAGCGGTTCCCGTCTTTTCGTCCACATAATAGGCAGAGCCGTCAAGCTTGAGGACCTTTCTCTCTATTGTGTATCCCTCTCTCTCCTCAATGGTTATGCTTACCTTCACATACATGCCCGGTCTGAACTGGGACGGGTCATCAAGTTTGAGGTAGAGCTTGAAGTTCCTGCTTGAGGAGTCGATATAAGGGGAGACAGCCTTGATGGTGGCTGTAGTTGTGGCCTCTTCTGTATATTGTCCCGAGGGCTTTGTCACAGTTATAGAAAGATTTGAAGTGTCACCTGTGAAGAGTGAGTAGTATTTCTCTCCGAGATTGAGGTTCACGACCAGGTCTGTGATATCGGCAATGAGGGCAATCGGAGTACCCTTGACAGCCGTGCTTCCCTTGCTTGAGATAGTCTTGAGCACAGTTCCAGACGCATGTGCCTTCACGTCTGTGTAGGAGAGCTGGAGCTCAGCCAGTTCAAGCTGCGCCTTGCATGCATCCCTCTGAGCCTTCACTGTGTCATATTCCTGCTGGGAGACAGATGAGGAGGCATAGAGCTTCTCGACTCTCTCGAATGAGCTCTCATAGGCAAGATATGCTGCCTGGGCCTGCTCCAGCTGTAGCCTGTAGGGCTCTGGGTCGATTTTTGCAATTATGTCACCATCACTGACCCAGTCGCCTTCCTGAACATAATACTCAAGGATGGTACCTTCTACATAAGGTGTGACGGGAATCGTCGAGTCTGCGCTGACATTACTTGAAAGAGTAAGGACCTTCTTTACTGTCCTGACCTCAGCCTCTGTCACTTCGACAGGGGTTGTCGGCCTGTTGTAGACGGTCTCTGTCCTTGTCGAATAGAACCACTTCAGAAGAAAGAAGAGTACGACGAAGACTGCAATTAAAATCAAATACATGAGCAAAGTCTTGGATTTGCTTGTTTTTTTACTGTTCATATATCCTCACTGATAACTGCTCTGAAATATACTGAATAAAATTAAATAATCAATATCGAAAATACATAAAACAGAAAAAAGCGTAAAATCCAACAAATGTACAAATAACTGTTTTACTTTATATAACTCTATATAATATAATGAATAAATAAATTGAAATTAAAATGAACAATTAAAAATCAAAAACAACATATGTATATTTCTCCGACACTAGTTGCTTTTTTTGCGAAAAATGTTATAACTGGTTCCATGGAAAAGAAGACTAACAAGAACGGGCTCAGATCAAGGAAGCTTATAAGGCAGGCACTCCTCTCGCTTCTCAAGACCAAGAACCCTGATGACATCACAATCAAGGACATAGTTGACGAGGCCAACATAAACAGGGCGACCTTCTATGCGCATTACTCCTGTCTCAGAGATCTCTCGGAGGAGATAGAGAATGAGGTAATAGACAAGCTCATGGCCATTCTCAAGGATTTCAAGGCTGATAACTTCTTTTCTAACCCATCTCCTCTTCTTTTGCAGGTGAGTATCATCCTCAATGAGGACATAGAGACATACAGGACGCTGATCAAGACTCCCGGGAGCAATCTCTTTCTTGAAAAGCTGATGAATCTCTTTGTGGACTATCTTGAGAAGGACCAGTCAATCCCCCAGGATGTGAGATCCTCCAAGGCGTTCAGAATCAGGGCATGCTACTTTGCCGGCGGGCTGACCACACTCTACCAGGAATGGTTCAACGGCCACCTTGACTGCACCCTTTTCGATATCCCCCTGGAGGTCAGCAAGATGTTCTCCTCAAAGGCCGGTATCCCGATAATCGACAACCCATGCTGAGAAAAAAGGGTTCTGAATTGTGTCAAATCCTGTCTCTTTCTTATGTTTACCGTTAGTTTTTGATACAGTATAACTTAGCGAAGGTTAGGGGGGAATAGAGGTAGATGTGTCGGACAGAGTGGCGAATCAGAATTGTTTCTGATGGAAGAGGTGTATAAAAATGATTTTTTTCCTCCTAACAAAATCCAAATCCGCACGTATATATAAAGTAAAATCTTAAATAAGGAAGTAAGAATATGAAACTTAATGAGAAACTGATTGAAAAAGCAAAAGAAGCAAAAACAGCTGAAGAACTTTACTCTTTGGCAAAGGAAAACGGCTTCGAGCTTACAGAGGAAGAAGCAAAAAACTATTTTGCTCAGCTCAATTCAAAAGGTGGCGAACTTGCTGATGATGAACTCGACAATGTTGCCGGTGGCAAAAAATGCGGAACAACCTACAAAAACGGGAAACCGGTTATAACCTTTTTCAACTGCTGTGATTACTTTGAAGTTTGGAAAGAGGGAGTCGACTGGGAGATTTGTGGTACTTGCAAGTACAAGGGGTATGACGGGATGTATGTTTGCGACTGCCCCGAGAGATACGAGAACTGAATCTGACATTCTGAGCAGATTCAAAATAAGGAAGTAAAGATATGGAACTTAACGAAAAAATACTTGAAAAAGCAAAGAATGCAAAGACTCCTGAAGAACTTGTTGCTATTGCAAGGGAAAACGGCTTCGAGCTGACAGATGAAGAAGCAAAGACATATTTTGCTAAGCTCAACGCCAAGGAAGGTGAGCTTACAGATGATGAACTGGACAATGTGTCCGGTGGCGGGAAATGTGGGACAATCTACAAAGACAAGAGACCAGTTGTTACAGACTTTAACCATTGTGCATACTTTGAACCTGACGATCCCAATGGACGCAAAAGATTTTGCATGCACTGTAAATACTTGAAAAGAGAAGGTTTGTTTCTTTGCTACTGTCCTCAAAGATACGACAACTGAGGCTTCCTCCCGTGTAATAGATGCCATCATTGAAGAGAGACATAAAAAGGGAATGACTCAAACCGAGCTTGCGTCTTCCTGTTCTCTGACGCAGTCTGGCATAGCACACTTGGAGAGTAAGAAAGCCTCACCTCAGCTCGACACATTAATGAAGGTTGCCACAGCTCTCGATTGTGATATCAAGGTTGTGAGAGTGCAGTAAGGATGGGAGTTCTTCTTTATGAAAACCAGAAGAGGATAAAATTGAAGGGAGAAAGCATGAAAATGCTTGAATCTTCAAATGCATAAATGATGTGGAGAGTAGGTTTTACTCTTGAAGAGAAGAATGATTTTCACTGTGTTGAGATTGTTGATTATCATTGACAGAAGAGGAGATGGGTATGAACGATTACATTGAGACACCGACAATGGGTGAGATTTTGAAAGAAGAGTTCATGGTTCCGATGAACCTCTC
>CAVIAZ010000075.1:0-8428 GCA_963640795.1 bacterium
AGGCCTGGCCGTAACTGGGGGCTGAACGAGTGGCAGGATAAGACGTCCGCCAAAGTAGGAGAGAAATCTCCTATTTTTTTGTTGCTTCTAGTTACGCCAGAAATCACGTGTGAAGAGAGCATATACTGTGAAGAGCTCAAGTCTTCCGACAAGCATAAGGAAGGAGAAGACCCAGAGTGTCCAGTCAGGGTATATCGAGAAAGAGAAACTGGTTCCTATACCTCCGATTCCAAGCCCTATGTTGCCCAGTGTCAGGATGGTTGACGAAAGACATGTCAATGCATCCACTCCCGATATCGAGACTATACACGAACCGATGAAGAAGGTTATGAAATAGAGCCCTATGAAGCCACATATTGATTCAACAACTGTTGGGGAAAGGGTATCATCTCCAATCTTTATTGTTGTCACAGCATTGGGATGGAGTCTCTTCTTGATTGATGCCTTTCCGACCTTGAAGATGGTTGCTATCCTGATTACCTTCACACCACCGCCTGCAGACCCCGCACAGCCTCCGATAAAGGATACAAGAAAGAGAACCAGCTGGCAGAACACTGGCCAGCGTGCCACATCCTTTGTATAGAACCCGGTAGTTGTTATGTATGAGATGACATGGAAGAAACCATCTCTGATTGCTTCCGAGACGCTCTCTCCTGTCCGTACTATCAACGATATTGCAATTGCAAGGGAACAGGTCAGGACAATATTGAAGTAAACCCTGAGTTCCCCATCCCTGACGACTTTTTTCACCTGCTTACGCAGAAGTTTGAAGTAGAGTGCAAAGTTTGCACCTGCAAGGAACATGAAGATGGTACATACCCATTCCACGTAAGGGGAGTTGTATGACTGTATGGAGTAGTTGGTAGGGCTGAAACCTGCAGCTCCCATGGTGCCGAATGTGACTGTAGTTGCATTGAACCAGTCAAGTCCGCCGAACATCAGAAAGACTGTCTGGAGAACACTCAGGCCGAAATATATGAGCCAGAGGGCTAGGGCAGTATGCCTGATTGTCGGGGTGAGCTTGTCTTTTGTCGGTCCTACCGACTCTGCTCCGAAGAGGGCGGTACCCTTTGCTCCGAATGCAGGAAGGACTGCGACAAAGAGCACGACTATTCCCATGCCTCCTATCCAGTTTGTCATGTTACGCCAGAAGAGGATGGACTTTGCATTGCTCTCGATATTGTCTATTGCAGTGGCTCCGGTGGTTGTGAAACCGCTCATTGTCTCGAAGTAGCATCCTGCGAATGTCGGATAAGCCTTACATATATAGAGAGGTAATGCTCCGAAGAGGGAAATCAGAATCCATACTAGGGTTACAAACAGGTAACTCTCCTTCGGCCCTATCTTGAGCTCCTCTTTTTTTCTGGAAAGGGGAATAAGGAGGGCAAGACTAGAAATAAGCATCAGACACAGTGTTATAAGGAATGCCCTGAATGCTTCGCCTTCCCCATACACTACAGATAATGCTGTAGGAGCCAGGAGCAGGAAGGCAAGAAGAAGAAATATATAGCTCAGGAGTCTGAATACTGATTTGAAGTTTATGGTCATCTGAACAGTTCCGTTACGGCATCATAGTTCTCGTGTGCACATGCAACAAGAACTGTGTCACCTACTTTGAATTCATAAGAGCCGTTAGGGACGAAGCTGTCGCTCTTCTGGTTCCTTTTGACTCCTGCTATGAGGCATTTGCCCTTGAGGTCAACATCCATGAGTTTCTTTCCGAGCTTTGAGAATGTCTCTCCCAGTACAAACTCATAGACTTCCAGTTCGCCGTTGAAGATGGAATGGAGTGTGACGACACTCTCTCCCCTCAGGAACTTCATGATGGCATCAACAGTTGCCTCTGTCGTGCTGACAGTAACGTCAATGTCCATGTTTGCACAGAACTGAATATAGTTCGGGTTGGTCTTGAGGAGGGCCATTGTCTTCTTTGTGCCTATACGTTTTGCATAGGAGGCTGTAATGATGTTGAGTTCATCGTTCTCAGTGATGGAAATCATGAGGTCTGCAAGTCGCAGTCTCTCGTCTTCCCATATATTTTCATCGGTGATGGATTCGTTGATTGTCAGAATCTGTGGAAACTCATCTGAGAATTCCTGGCAGATCTTCTGATTCTTTTCGATTATTGTCATTCTCCTCAGTAGAGTCTTGTTGAGACTGGAGAGAAGGTACCTGCATATTCTTGTTCCACCGACGGCGACGATACGTTTGAGTTTAATATTTGACTTGTCACCGCAAAGGGACCTGTATACATTCTCCGCATCATCATCCCCTGCCATGACGGCAACCTCATCTCCCTCTTCAAGGACGGTGTACCCGTTAGGAGTGATTGTCTCCCCGCCACGTCTCAACCCTATGATAATGTATTCGCCCCCCAGTTCCTTCTTTGTGTCTATGAGGGTCTTTCCTATGAACGGACTCATGGTGGTGAGGGTGACTCTGAAGAGGATGAAATCTGCATCATCGAATGAGATGATTTCAGAGAAGAGTCTGCTCTTGATAACACCCGACATACGTTTTGCAGTCTCTTCCTCCGGGTTTATGATATGGTCTATTCCCAATATCTTCCCGTTGTTTTCCTTCGTATGCTGTCCCAGGTATGAGATGCTTCTTATAGCTGCAATTGTCTTGGCAAACGGGAAGTTGGATGCGGCTATACCGCATGCGACAAGATTGACTTCATCACTGTCGGTGACTGCAATGATTGCCCCTGCCTCAGCAGCTCCCGCTTCCTCGAGAACCGAGATGTCTGTTGCGCTTCCGCATATTGCCATGCAATCCAGTTTGGTCGCAACCTGCTGGCACCTTTCTGAATTGGTGTCGACGACGACTACGCTTTTCTTTTCCTGTATAAGATGTCTTGCCAGTCTTATACCACGCCTTCCGGCGCCCAAGATAATAATATTCATAGCTTGGATATTCTGACTGAAAGAAATGGAAAAGGCAATAATACAGCTTTTATGTAGGTTTTATAGCACTATGAGGGCAACCGCGGTAAACCTCAAACCCTATGGAAACGGGGTATATGTAAGAAAGAAAAGAAAAAATTTAGATTTATCGAAAAACCTCTTGTTTTTCCTCCTTTCTTTGATGTAAAAACCTCTCCATGAAAGATATTGAAGAGATTGCTTTGTCACGGCTCGGACTTGTTGGAGAGAGAATAGGAAAGTTGTTGGATACATATTCCCTCCTTGAAAGGAAGGAGGAGGAATTCTGCTCAACATTTTCCCTGAGATGCACCCTTAAGTGCGGAGAGTGCTGCCGGCATTATGTACCTTATCTGACAGAGACTGAGGCTGAAGTTGCAGCCTGGCTCCTGATCAGGGATGGCCGTGAGGATGAGATTCTGTCCCGCCTCTCATCATCTGATATGAATTCATCTGTCTGCCCGCTCTTCAATTCTGCGATAGATCAGCATTGCGCCTTCTATGCGGGGCGGAGCATGGTGTGCCGTCTCTTCGGCGCATCTGTTTCCCTTGACAAGAACGGAGAGCCTGCCTTCCGTGACTGCAGATGGAAGGAGGAGAAGAGGACAATTACAACCGGTGAACTCGAAAAGAGAAAGAATGTTCTTCCTGTTATGAGTATTTACGGTGAGGTCCTTGAAGGGGAAGGGGAGAGCATATATACAGCACTACCGAAAGCTGTAGATAAAATCAAACTTCTTCTTTCGTATTCCGACCCTTATTCTGCATAATATAGCTATGGCAATGACTGTAGAACGTATAACAAAAGCAAAGGCTGAATGTCTTATTCCTGGTATCCCCGCCCTGGGGGCAATCCTTCCTTTGAAGGACGAGAGTGCATCTTACTATCTTATCGCTGAAGACGGAATCTTCACGGTTATATTCACTGTTGCCATTGTGGAGGATGGAGAGATTACATTCATTAGTGATGAGAGTGTCAGGGGGAGTTTTGAAGCCTGGCTGAGTAATTATGACTCACTTTGACGGGATGACTTCATCCGTGTGTCATTTTGGGCACAAAAGGATGTGAGTTCCTCTCTCGTGTGTCATTTTGTCCCAAAACCTCATTTTTGCTTTAATTGTGTGACAATGGATTAATTTGTTATTGTGTAATAAATTAAATAAAATTGGCACGCTTATTTCATTATTATCTGTGTAGCGGAAAAAGCTACAAGGAGATAAAAAATGAAATATTATATTAATAGAACAAACCCGACATTAACAGGAATCGATTCCTTATTCAACGACATCTTCGGAGACAACTACTACTCAGCAAAGATTCCTGCTGTAGATGTATATGAGACACCGGAAAGCTATGAAATTGAAGCTGAAGTTGCAGGCTATGATGAAAAAGACATCACAGTGGCTGTTGAGAAGCATGTCCTTACAATCTCTTCAACAAAAGAGCTGAAGAAAGCCAATGAGGAAGAAAAGAAAGAAGAGAAGAAGGAAGAGAGAAATTATGTCATCAGAGAAATCTCACGCCCGAGCTTCACACGTTCATTCACACTTCCTGAGGATGTTGATGAGGAGAATATCAAGGGCGAGACTAAAGACGGTCTCTTGAAGATTACCCTTCCTAAGACAAAACAGTCTCAGAGAGGAAGAATCGAAGTAAAAATCAACTAGTAAGTAAGATTGAAGAATCTTAACATAGCACCTCCTTTGCCCCGTGGTATAAAAGCCGCGGGGATTTTCATCGTGCTATGATTACATCGAGTCTTTCGTCCCAGCTGTCATGGGGTAGTGACTCTGCCCGGGAGACGGAATAGGCGACGCCTACCGAGAATAGTTTTTCCCTGTTTTTATTGATGTATCTGTCATAGTAGCCTCCGCCCCTCCCGAGGCGGTAGTTCTCTCTGTCATAGGCAAGAAGGGGAACAAGGATTACTGCTTTCTCATATCTGACTTCTATCCTGTTCTTCACTGTCATTACCTTCTTTTCAGATCTTTCGAGTTCGCCTCTTCCGAACTTCATCTCGTCCCCGTCAAAGAACGGTAGGAGAACCCTCCTGTCGGAAAGAAGCGGAGTGATGTCTGGCTCGGATGGAAGGGGATAGAAGGCAAGGATGGTATCTGCTTCTCTGTATTCCTTCATATCCAGGACAGATGAGACAATCATCTTTGATTCCTCTTCTTTGTTTTCATAACTTCTGATTTTCTGGAGGAATATCTTCCTCAATTCATTTTTTTCCATACCAGGACTCCCGTGAACAGGATAATAAAGAGAAAAAGCAGAATGTAATCTTTTGCTGACAGTGGATATGACGTCCTTTCTCCTTTAACGGTGAAAGAACGAGAGTAGAGTGCATCCTGGAAGATGAGTGTCTTTTCGAAGAGGAGCTTCATCAATGCTATTGTATACTCTGAAAGGTTCTTCACGGGATGGCTGAAGAAAGACCCTAGTCTGGCCCTTCTTGCATCCATCATCTCCCGGGCCGAAGCAAAAACTATGGGGAATATTGAGAGACTCATCATCAGGTATGATGATATCTTCCATCCAAGGCTCCCGATTACTTTTGAAAGCAGATTGCCTAGTTCGGATGAGAGTGAAAGCAGGTCCGCATTGAGTACGAATATGGCAGAGACGGTAATCAGGGACAGAAATCTTGCTGTGTCGGCAATTGCTGAGATTCTCTCCTTACCCTCCATTATTCCGAAGAGAAGAATAAGAAGAGCTGTGATGAGCATGATTTTCATTCTCCATAGCAACTTGAGAGTGTTATATCCAAAGAAGAAGGGGAGAATGAGTGTGAGAGTGGCAAGTGCTGTCATCTCCAACGGGGAGAGAAGGCCTGTAGCTATTGAGTAGAGGAGGACACCTGAAAGGAGTACAAGGGGATTCACTTCCTGAGCCATGTCAGCTCCTCAAAGTCCAGTGGCGGAAGATAGATGTTGTTCTCCCTGAGTGGAGATAGCATGTCATGACTTTTCCCCGAGGCGACAACTCTCCCGTTGTTCAGGATTACAGTATTGTCTGTAAGTGCAAGGAGTTTTTCAACTTCATGTGAAACTATGATGATGGTCACCCCTTCCTCTTTAAGTCTCACTAATGTCTTCAAAACTTCCCTGATTGAAGGGTAGTCAAGGTTTGCAAGTGGCTCATCAAGGAGAATGACCTTACTGTCCATGGCAAGGACACCTGCTATTGAGAGTCGCCGTCTCTCTCCTCCCGAGAGAATCCTCGGGTCCTTCTTCCTCTCCTTTTCAAGAGAGAAGAGGGCGAGCATCTCCTCTGTCTTACGCCTGATTTCTTCTATGCTTTTCTTTTCGTTTTCAAGTCCGAAAGCAATGTCTTTCTCGACTGTCCTTCCGACAATCTGGAGGGATGTGTCCTGGAATACAAGGCCGAAGAGCTTCATCCGCTGTTTTTCCTTCCCCAGTTCAGCTCCGTCGAGGATTATCTTCCCCTTGTCAGGTTTCTCCAGTCCCTTGATGCATTTGAGCAGAGTGGATTTTCCGCTGCCGTTAGGGCCTGCAACCAATGTTATTGTGCCTTTCTCCACCTCCATGGTGACATTATCGAGTAGGAGTGCTCCGTCAATGCTTTTGGTGATATTGCTCAAAGAGAGGTAGGCCATGTGATGAGTTTAAGTGAAAAGAGGGGATTCAAACAATATTGCAGGGTGTACGAAGAATCTTTTTCTGTTATTATTACAAGGATGAGCAGAGAACAATATACAGAAGACTATGAAGATTTCGAACCGGAAATAAGGACATGGCCTTATCTTCTGCTTTCCTTTCTCGTTCCTCTGATTCCGTTTGGCCTTAACATAATGCTCGGGGGTGACGGCTTCACTATGACGCTTCTTACCGAGTATATAGTATCACTTTTACCTCTTTTCAGTGCCAGCCTTTCCATAAAGGATGGAGAGAGATCCTGGCTTCTTATTGTCTCATCTGTGCTTAATTTTATTTTCATTCTTGTCAGATGGGCCTTCCTGAAGATGAATGGGGCTGGAGGATATCCGCTGGGGGTACCGTTTGAAGTGGCAGTAGGACCGGGATTCCTTTCTCTTATTGCATATGCATTCTTTAATAAAAGACGGAGGAGTAACTGGCTGGGATGGGCTCTTATAAGTCTCGCTCTTACATCCCTTATTACCTTTTTTGCTTACCGGGAGGGATTTTCCTGGGCTGTCTATCCGTTCCTCCTCTTTATATTGTCGCTTTCCCTCTTTGCTGTTACAAGAAGGACTGAGTCTACCCCATGGTACATAAACATAATATTAGTACTGTTGGTACTGTCGAGTATCACACTCTACCCGGGCCTAGTTGATACATACAGAAGCGGGGATGTGTACGAGGGTCTCAATGTTACTGTAAGATGTTTCCTCTATTCCTTTGCATTCTGGTATACTCTCTCTTTCCTCTTTGTATTCTCTGCACTGGCAGGAAAGAGCAGCTATAGAAAGACAGTAGTTGAAGATGAGAAAATGGAGGAGTGTGATAGGATAGTCGTTCCACCACAGAACCCATCCCCATCCTATGGCTATACGAATCCTCCCGAGTATTCCCGCTTTTCCAGTGAACCCCAGCCACAGCAATATCAGAGCGAACCCAGAAAGCAGGAAGAAACACAGCCTCAGCAGCCTGCACAGAGCCGGATACAGCAACAGGGTGAGAGGAATGACAAGTGGTATGATTTTCTTGAAGGCGGTGTGAAGGATAACGGAGATGACCGTAACAGGGATAGGGGAGATTACCAGGATCAGTACCGTGACCGTGACAGGGAAGAGTACAGGGACAGGGATAGGGACAGAGATTATTACCGTGACCGTGACTATGACAGGGATAGGGACCGCTACTATGATGACAGACGATATAGGGATGACCGGTATTATGATGAGCGGGACAGACGTGACTATCCGGTGAGATACAGGGACGAGAGAGACCGTGATTATTACCGTGACAGGGACCGCCGTTATTACGATGATGACTACGACCGGGACAGAAGAAGATAATTATTTTCATGGTAGTTGACAATAGTTTGTAAAAATCTTATCTTTTCACATGTCACGCCGTTTTAGCTCAGTTGGTAGAGCAAAGGACTGAAAATCCTTGTGTCCCTGGTTCAATTCCTGGAGACGGCAACAAGGCTCCTTTTATCGGGAGTCTTTTTTATTTGTTTTTGATCTTCATATTATTTGTGTTACGTGTTTTTCGGTATCTGTATCTGAATCAATTATGCACCCCATCCTCTTCTGACTGGAGCAGGGAGATGTAAATATTATGCGGAAGAACAGCCTGGATGTTACTTGTCCAGATTGAACTCTTTCAGAAGCATGTTGCGATAACTGAGATCCTTGGCAGCCTTCTTGATATCATCAATTCGGCCTGCGTCTGCAAGTAAGTCCATGAGCTTGGCTACCTGGTCAGCTCCTTCAACTCGACCTTCCTCTTTCAATTCTCTTCCCCATTCCATTTCAGCCTGGCACACATTAACCTCCTCACTTTGGGGA
>CAVIAZ010000076.1:0-8309 GCA_963640795.1 bacterium
TCACGGCTTCCATGAAAGATGAATTATCAGGATTAACAAATTGTCCCATACTGTGCTCCTATGTTATCCGGTCTTAACTAGTAAGAGTTCCAAGGCACTCTCTTCTTTAAGCAGTTTACAGCAGAAGAGAAAAAACATATAGAAGGTTTCTCACAATGCCGTCTATTACCCTATTCTCGGGGTATCTGTAGGACTTCGGGAGCAATTGCGAATTTTGCTTTCAGTACCGATTCAACATCGCTAATCCACCGACCACTTGCCTGTTTAGCCCTGAGAGTCAGAAGAGCCTGTGCTGAAGGAATATTCCATCTCATACCGGCAAGTTTAAGTCTCTTCTGAACTACAACCTTATTGCCACTCTCGATGGCACCGCTACCAACGAAGTATCCTTTCTTCTTGTATGTGGGGTAGTCAATTCTGTCTGAGTTGGACTCGATGTATGAATATAGGTTGAAGCCTCCTGGAGCTGCCTCATCCTCGATATCATTCTGCAGAACTTCTTTCCATTTACCATCCTCAAGCTTCTTGCATATAGGTTTTGCCCATTCAGCAACCTTTGTACTATCGTTGGGAAACATAGCCTTGGCATAGTTATGAACGTTTTCCTTGAGGTGGAACAAGTCGAGAATCATTGTTGCTCCTGGAAAAAGCTCTTCAACAATATTTCTGATCCATACGGCACCATCACTGAGAACCACAACCTCTCTATCTGGGTCATATCCCTTTTCAAGGGCAAGTGAAAACAAATGCCATTTGAAGGCAGAGGCAGAACCGAGGAGGGAAACATAATCGCATTTTTCTATCCTATGGTACCTTTCTCCTGTCTTGGAGTTCGTATAGTAATGTATGTTGTCAGAAGTGAAGATGCACCCGAGTTTGTTCTCCTTCCACGTAGAATCGTTGTTTTCTATCCTGGTATTGAGTGCAGCACCGTCCATTTCGATATAAAGAACGCTCTTTGCGTCGTTTTTCCTGAACTTTGGTGCCTTGATGGCATTCTTTTCAAGCATAAGCCTTGCTCTGTCAGCTTTTCTGCAATCCTCCTGATAGACAAGATTTCCTATGTAGTTCGTAACAGAGCGCATCGTGTCATCATTGATGCATAATCCCATTATGCTCTGCACCATTTTCTCTGCAGCTTCGTATGAACCCTGGTTCTGACACCAGAATGCTATGAGTAGCATCAGGTTCGGCGATAGCTTGAATGGAAGAGAGTCTATGCCAAGATAGATGTCCAGAGGTGCAATGCTCTTTGTTTTGTATCTTTCTAAGAGAAGCTTCTTGCTTTCTTCTCCTACAGGAATAAGAATCTGTCTATATAGGACAAGCTTTCCCTTAACGGTGAGTATGGTCCTCGATGCTCTTCGATCAGCTTTGAGAGTTATTCCTTCTTTTCGGAATTCGTTTTTTTTTGCTTTACAATGGCTTTCTCATCTACGGACGCAGCTATGTCTTTGATGATGTCTGAATAAGTAACTTCGGTAGAATTGCTGAGATTGCACCATTCTCTCTCGATGTCAGAAAGAGTCATAAAAGTTTTCGGGTCAGACATCCCGTTCTTTATTCTTTCCCTAAATAATCTGATTTTCTGCTCCAAATCTTGGATTCTCTGCTCGAATACTTCGTCTTCAGTCAAATTTTCTGCCATGACTAAAGTATATACAGATTAGAATAGAGGTGCAAGCGAAATTACCGAAGTTTTTTATCTATACCCACAGAACAACAGAACAACATCCTGTAGATATCTCCCTCTTCATTATTTATAATGTCTCTGAGGACTGAGATGATTGACCTGTTTTATAAAATATCTGTTTGGGCGCTTGCCATATTGCTTTTGTTGATGATTGTCCTGATTTCAATTGTCGGAGTTGATGAGAGTGTTTTGACTGTACTGGGCTGGATTACTGCCTTCTTCATCCTTTCGTCTGCTGTTCTCTTCCTGGTCAGGCGGAAAAAGAGCTGAATATGTATTACCAGCTGGACGAAACATGGGTTCCTTTCTCATCTCTGATGCTCAGACATATCTACAATGTCCTTCTTATATGTTCTGACTATGACAGATTCATGCTTGAAGAAGATGGAAGGGTTGAGGAAGAACTTTATAAGGAATACACACAACTGGGATTGAGTAATCCTCCCAAGATTACCCATACAAACAGTGAAAAGGATGCTCTGGAGATTCTCAAAAGCGGACAGTTTGACCTTGTCATCTCTATGCTTGATCTGGGCTCCGGGAGAGTTGAGGCTCTGGCTGAGTCCGTGAAGGCCTATAACCCTCAGCTCCCATTCATCGTTCTGTCTCCTTCCCCCGACCACAGAAAGGCCAAGGTCCTGAAAGGGGAGAACTGTCCTTATATTGATTATCTTTTCTATTGGCTCGGGAATCCCTCTCTCTTCCTGGCTATGATCAAGCTGATTGAGGATGCGATAAACATTGAACATGATACAGAGGAGGCAGATGTAGAGGTTATCCTCTTTGTTGAGGATTCCGTCCGCTTCATATCATCCTACCTTCCGGAAATATATACTCTCCTGATTAAACAGAACAGGTCATCAATCCTTGAGGCATTGAATGACTGGGGAATCAAATTGAGGATGAGGGGAAGGCCCAAGATTGTCCTGGCCCGTAATTATGACGAGGCAATGAGGATTTACAGTAAGTACAGGGAAAATATCCTGGGGGTCATAACTGACCTGTCGTTTCCGTCTCCATATGGAAAGGATAATGCTGGGGAACATTTGGCTGAAACAATAAGGAAAGACAATCCGGAGCTTCCTGTTCTTATACAGTCCACCGATCTTTCAGGATGGGATGTTGCAAAGAGGGTCAGTTCCGACTTTATATGGAAGCTGTCTCCTGACAGGTATATTGAACTTGGTACTTACTTCAGGGATAAGTATAATTTCGGCCCTTTCAGATTCATCAATCCCGATAACGGTGAGACAATTGCAACAGCTAGCAACATGAAGGAACTCCAGGAGACGATGATCAGGGTTCCTCTCTCTTCGTTCAGCTATCATGTGAGACGCAATGACTTCTCACGCTGGCTTAGGGGGCAGTCCCTCTTCTCCCTTGCAACTACACTCAAGCCTATCACAACCAAAAGGGATGATTCTGATGCCGAGAAGACAAGGGAACTTATCTACCAGACTATCAGGAAATTCAGGAAAGACAGAACCCGTGGCAGCATTGCAGAATTCAAGAGGGAGAACTATGACGAGACATATCTTTTTACTCGTCTTGGCAAAGGATCTCTTGGAGGAAAGGGCAGGGGACTGGCATTCCTGGCAACGGAAATGAAGGCTTCAAGAATAAGTGAGAAGTATCCTGAAGTATATTTATCCATTCCCCGTACCATCGCTATATCGACAGAGGTGTTTGACAAATTCCTTCTTCTCAATGATTTCTGGCCCAGTGATTTCACCCAGATTGAAGATGACCGGGCCATCCTTGATATCTTCCTGAAGGCTAAGGTTCCAGCAGATTTCATTCTCGACATGAAGAGGGTTCTTGAGGTTATACATGTCCCTATGTCGGTACGTTCCTCCTCTCTTCTTGAGGACAGCCATTTCTATCCGTTTGCCGGAGTATATGAGACTTGTATGATTCCAAATACGGGAAGCGAATCTGAAAGGCTGGAAGATCTTTTGAATGCAATCAAGACAGTCTGGGCTTCCACATACCTATCCAAGGCAAGGGAGTATCTGAAGAGTACGGGGCACGCTGTAGAAGAGGAAAAAATGGCGGTTGTGCTTCAGCAGATTACAGGTTCATGGCATGGTGATTACTGGTTTCCGAACATATCGGGAGTTGCCAGAAGCCTTGACTATTACCCTGCAGGGAACAGAGTTGCAGAGGACGGGCTCGGGATGCTTGCTTTCGGGATGGGAAAGACGGTTGTAGACAGCGGGTCCTCTTTCCGCTTCTGTCCGGCCAAGCCCCAGATACCGGTTACAACCCTTAATGGAAGAGCATCTCAGCAGCGTACTTTCTATGCTCTCGACAAGACAGTGAAGTTCAATCCGAAAGAAGACATAGACAATCTGAAGGAGCTTAAACTCTCAGATTCTTATAATTGGCCGGAAGCTATAAGAGGTGTCATGAGCACTGTCCGTAATGACGGCTTTATGTCTGAAGACCCGAGGGATGAAGGGTTCAAGAGCCTTACATTCAACGGGTTTGTCAAATATGACATGTTGAGGCTGCCGGAGATTATCAGGGACATTCTGGAACTTGGAGCAAGAACGATGGCAGAACCGGTGGAGATAGAGTTTGCTGTCAATACGGAGCATTCTGAGCGCCCAGACTTCTCAATCCTGCAGCTTAGGCCGATTTCATCCACAGACAGATTTGAGGATGTTGATATTTCCCCGGAAGAGGAAAAGACGGCAGTCATTTTCTCTCCCCATATCATGGGAAACGGCAAGATAGATAATTTAAAAGATATTGTAATATTCAAAGAGGACAAATTCAGACGCAGCGAGATGGTCATTATGGCTGAGGAACTTGAGAGACTGAATGCATTCAGCGATGAAGAGTACATCCTGGTTGCTGCCGGGCGTCTTGGCTCATCAGACAACTGGCTTGGTATTCCTGTGTCATGGTCCCAGATATCGAAGGCACATGTAATTGTAGAGACAGGGGTGAAGGAACTCCAGGCTGAGCCTAGCGAAGGGACACATTTCTTCCAGAATATGACAAGTCTCGGGTGTCTTTATCTGACAGTAAATCCGCTTCTCGGGAAGGGGACAATCGATTACAGCCGGATTTACTCACTTCCTGTTGTCATGGAGACAGAACACTTTGTCAGAGTCTCTGTCTCTGCTCCTCTTACTGTCAAGGCAGATGGTGCAGCAGGGAAGGCTGTTATCTTATTGGGAGGAGAAAAATCATGACGGAACTTGCACTGCCCGCAGGGAGTCTTCAGGGGGCACTTACTGCGTTCAATAATGGGGCCGATGCAGTCTATTTCGGCCTTAAGGAGTTTTCTGCAAGAAAAGGAGCTGTCAACTTTTCCCTAGAGGACCTTTCGAAGGTCAGACGGTATGCCCTCGACAACGGCAAGAAAATCTATGTGACAGTCAATACCCTGATTGATGATGCCTCCGTAAATAAGGTCATACCTCTCCTGGATGCCCTTTCCTTTTATGGAAATGATGGCGTGATAATCCAGGACCTTGGACTTGTCGACATAATCAGGCGTCACTATCCGGAGCTTAAGCTGCACGGATCAACCCAGATGGCGGTCCATACTGCTGAAGGAGTGAGAGAGCTGAGAGACCTCGGATTCGAGAGAGTTGTCCTTTCAAGGGAACTAACGCTCAGGGAAATAGAGAATATAAGGAAGGCTTGTCCAGATATTGAACTCAAGGTGTTCATTCATGGAGCTCTCTGCTATGGTTTCTCAGGTCTTTGTTCCGCCTCTTATCTCAAGTGCGGAAGGTCTGCCAATGGTGGCGAGTGTGCCCAGATATGCAGAAGTTGGTTTAAGGACGAGAAAACGGGAAAGAGGGGATACTTCTTCAGTATGGAGGACCTCTGTATAAAAGAGGAGCTCAAAGCTCTTCGTGATATCGGAATTGACAGTGTTAAGGTTGAAGGAAGACTGAAGAGTCCCGAGTACATTGCAGCTTCTGCACGGTACTACAGAGCTATACTTGATGACAGAACACCAAAGGAAGAAGACGAGAAGGCCCTCTACACAACCTTCCTCAGAAAGAGTGGTGACGGCTATCTGAACTACAGAAAGAACAGGGAGAGTCTTCTCAGCGGGAATTATCCGGGGCATATGGGGCTCTATCTGGGGAGAATCATTGATGAGCGGGGCTCTGATGCCTTCCTGGAGACAGATGAAAAACTGGAGAATCATGATGGTATCCAATACTTTGTAAAAGACAGTACACGCCTCCCGGAGCCAGTAAAGACATCTGCTGTAATCAGACGTAGCACTCCTGGCGGATACATATTACGAAGGGACTCAAAACAAAGCCTTCTTGGAAAAGAAATATACAAGATTTCTGACTCCACACGTCGCGAGAAGACACCGTCTGATAATATTCCAATGTTCCGTAAAGGTGTGGAAATAAGAGTGAATCTCTATCCTGATAGGATAGAAGGCACCATCCTCGGTAAGACTCTGTGTATGGCTATTGAGATAGAGGAGTCTGAAAAAAAGAGAGATATGAAAGAGACTCTCTCCTCCCTTTTCTCTGAAAGCGGAAACTCTCCGTATACTCTTTCCTCTCTTATTTACAATAACCATTCTTCTGTTGCGTATCCGTTTATAAGACCATCTGTCCTGAAGGAGTTCAGAAGATCCCTATATGCCCTTCTGCCTGAACCCGAGATAGTCTCTCCTGTTCTTCATGAGATTAAAAAGGCAGAAGAATCATTCATCCTTCCTGATCGGAAATTGCTGGAGGGAGATCTTCCATGGAGCATGGAAGGAAAACAGATAGATGGAAGAATGTACTTTACATTTCCTCCTGTCACATTCAATGAAGAGAAGACTTTTTCAGATATGCTCTCTGCTGTCAGTGGTTTAGAGAATGTTACAATCGGGTTAAACAATATTTCTCAGGTGCGGTTTGCAAAGAGCCACCCGGAGTTCACTTACTTTGCTGACATATATCTCTATCTTTCCAACAGGTATGCCCTCTCCCTTCTTATAGAGGAGGTTCCTTCCCTGAAAGCAGGATACCTCTGGTTTGAAAGAAGTGAATACTCTTCTCCCTGGCCGTTCGAGCCGACAGTGACAGATTATGAGCCACCGTATTTCATATCACGGACATGCTACAGGCATGATGCTCTCCATCTGGACTGTAATGGTTGTACTCAGCATGAGGATTATATTCTTTCCCAGAATGGGGAGAGATTCACTCTCAAGGTCAGGAACTGCCTTACTGTCATGACACGGAGTGAGTTTCCCGTTACCCAGTAGAGTCCGCATAAGCCTTGTTGAACAGGGGTGGACACATCTCCTCCAAGTCCTGAGTGAAAAGTCAAAAAGAAAAGAGCTTCACCAAGACAGGAAAGCTCTTTGAGTTATTCGTATGCAAACTACTTCTGAACTACGTATCCACATTTACATATGCCTCTACGAGTACGACGGAAAACCAAAATCAGTTCAGAACATTTAGGACATGTTTCAACGTCAAAAGTACGTCCCCCATCCTCCTGATACGTTTCCCATCTCCTCATCGCTCAACTCATTATTATCCAAACTCTTTATCTCTCAATTACGTATCCGCATTTATCGCATGTTCCTCGTTTTGCATTCCAAAAACTCCCATTTGAACGTACAGTAGTAATCCATACCCATACATTAGCAGAACATTTGGGACAGGTAGCAATTTCAAAATCATCTCCCCATCCTCCTGTTACGTTTTTCATGTCGTCATCGCTCAACTCATTATTTGCTTTATTCTTTAAATCTTCATCCATCTTTTTTCTCCTTATCTGGATTTCTTACATCAGTATATACTGTCTTTCCAAGGTTTTGTTAGGACAAAAAATATGAAAAATGAACAAATAACTGTTTGAGCCATCTTTCGTCTTATCTTAGATGTGAATTACCTGGTGATTCCTTCTTATTATCCCAAGTAGTTCGGCTCTTTTGTCTTATCGACAATCTCCTCCACCCATTCATTTATCTGCCTTGTGTCTGTTATGCAGTTAAGCCCGATGATATGAATAATCTTGTCGGTATTCACATACTTCTCGTGATATCCCATAGTCTTTACCTGCTCCAGGGCTTCCTGGGCTGTCTTGTCACGCTTGAGTTCAATTACATATACATCGTTCTTTGTCTCCAGGACGACATCGCTACGTCCCAGAAGTGTTGTCTCCTCTGCGCGCATTGCTACTCCCCCCATCATTACAAAGAACGAGTAGAATGCCAATTGGTAACCTTTCTCTTTCTCAAGGAGAGTATAAGGATGCTCTATATAGTAGGCATTCAAGACCTTCACAAGCTGGGCAAGATTATGATCCTTCAACGCTTTTTCAGCTTTGTTAACAAAGAATCCCACTACAATTCCCGAATACTTCTGAACAAGAAATTGTGTAAAAGTTGTTTTTACTTCTGTATTAGGAAATGTGAGTGTAAGCACATTTATGTTTCCTTCTTTGATTGTCAGATAACCAGTGAAATAGATGAGAGCAAGAATCTGAAATTGACTTAGTTTTTTTTGAGCAAGTAACAGATAATCAAATGACGAAATGGAATTTACATCAAGTTCGACATTGTCAAGAATTATTGTTTCTAAATTATATTCCCGGGCAAGATTTACAGCTAGCGTGTTGGTTC
>CAVIAZ010000077.1:0-8250 GCA_963640795.1 bacterium
AAAAAAGGTGAAAATCAGATAAATCTATGCTATTCTCCTCTTGATGATACAGGAGGTCTGACATGGGACTTATCAAAGCATTGGCCGGAGCAGCCGGCGGAACACTTGCCGATCAGTGGAAGGAATACTTTTATTGTGAATCTCTCGACAGCGATACACTTGCCGCCAGAGGCAGAAAGAGAACGGGTAACCGCTCCTCAAACACAAAGGGAAGTGACAACATAATATCGAACGGCTCGGGCATTGTCGTTGCTGACGGGCAGTGCATGATCATCGTCGACAACGGGAAGGTTGTGGAACTCTGTGCTGAAAGCGGTCAGTACACATATGATAAGTCCAGCGAGCCGAGCATCTTCTACGGGGGACTTGGAAAGGGTATTCTCGATATCTTCAAGACGATGGGACACCGCTTCACATACGGAGGTGATGAGGGAAGGGACCAGAGAGTCTATTACTTCAACACCAAGGAGATTCTTGACAATAAGTTCGGGACTGCCAACCCCGTTCCCTTCCGTGTGGTTGATGAGAAGCTGGGATTGGACCTTGATGCGTCTCTGAGATGCTCCGGTGTCTATACATTCAGGATTACGAACCCGCTTGCATTCTATACGAATCTTTGCGGGAACATGGCTGACACATATCAGAAAGATAATATTTCAGGGCAGCTCAAGAGCGAGTTCATCTCTGCCCTCCAGCCGGCATTCGGGAAGCTCAGTGCACTCTCCCTCAGACCTTACCAGATAGTGAACCATACAAAGGAACTTGAGGAAGCCCTTAATGAGGAGCTCTCAAAGAAGTGGAAAGAGAACAGGGGAATTACAATCGAAAGCGTTGCCATCAGCTCTCTGACTGTTCCTGAAGACATATCACAGATGATCCAGAGTGCCCAGAAGGCTTACATGATGAGTTCATCCCAGATGGCTCGTGGCACTATGGTTGAAGCTACAAGTACAGCCATGAAGGAGGCTGCTGCCAATAAGGCGGGTGCATTCACTGGCTTTATGGGAATGAATATGGCAAGTAATGCATCAGGGATAAATGTCAACTCCCTCTTTGAAAAAGAGGCTGAAGAGAAAAAAAGCAAGAATACCTGGCGCTGTTCCTGCGGAGAGGAGAATGAAGGGCTCTTTTGCTCCAATTGCGGAAAGAAGAAGCCGACGGAGAGTAAAATCAGCTGGATTTGCTCATGCGGTACTGAGAACTACGGTAACTTCTGCACTGAGTGCGGAAAGAAGAAGCCTGATGAGGTCAAATACCGCTGCTCCAATTGCGGTTATGTTCCATCCGACCCGACAAAACCACCTAAATTCTGCCCTAATTGTGGAGACAAATTCGATTCTGAGGACATAGAGAGATGACACGTGAGTACAAGTGTCCCTGCTGTGGCGGTACAATAGCTTTTGACAGCGACAGCCAGAAGATGAAGTGTCCCTATTGTGACTCCACCTTCGACCCGGAGAGCCTCAAAGAATATGATGATGTTCTCTCCCGGGAGAAGGAGAAGAGTGACGGGGCAGACTTCAAGGAGGCGGGGGCCACCTGGGATGATGACGGCCTGAGACACTATGTATGCTCTTCATGCGGAGGCGAGATAATCACAAACGAGACGCTTGCCTCGACTGTATGTCCGTATTGTTCCAACAATGTAATTCTTACCGATAAGCTGGAGGGAGTCCTGAAGCCGGACCTGGTAATTCCATTCAAACTTAACAAAGACCAGGCAAAAGATATCTTTAAAAACAGTATGAAGGGAAAGAAGTACCTCAACTCTGCTTTCAGGGATGAGGGCCACCTTGAGGAGATAAAGGGTGTATATGTACCTGTATGGCTCTACTCGTCTCCCGCCGAGGCTTCAATTACATACCGGGCTGTCACAACCCGGATCTGGGCTGACAGGAACTTCACATATACACAATCCAATTATTTCCTCCTTGAGAGGGAGGGCAGTGTAACCTTTGAAAAGATTCCGGTCGACGGGTCGAAGAATATGAGTGATGAGATGATGGAGTCCCTAGGGCCTTATGATTATTCAAAGGCCGTCGATTTCCAGACAGCATATCTCTCGGGCTTTCTTGCAAATAAGTATGATATTACATCAGATGAGTGTAAGCCCAGGGCCATCGAGAGGGCGAAGGCCTCTGTGGAGAGGTATTTCAGAAGGACGACAGAGGCATTTACCAATGTCATCAAAGAGACGGAAAATGTGAAGATGACGGGTGGAAATGTGAAGTATGCCCTCCTCCCCGTGTGGCTTCTCAACACGAAGTGGGAGGGTAAGGATTACCTCTTTGCCGTGAACGGGGAAACGGGGAAGTTCGTAGGGGATTTTCCGTTTGACAGAAAGAAAGGCATCAAGACATTCCTTTTATCCACTCTGGTAATCGGTGCTCTGCTCTTGGGCGGGTTCTACCTTGTGTGGGCTATGTAGGAGGGAAACGATGAAAAGAATACTTTGCCTTATGGTTTTTATCCTTATTGCAGTCTCCCTTCCAGCTGTCACCTACCTTTATGACAATGCTTCGCTCCTCACTCAGAACGAGAGAGATAATCTCTCATCACTCTTGGAGAAGGTGAGTGCAAAGACAGGAATCAGCACAGTGATTGTCACATCAGAGGAGAATATAAGCTACTCGGCTCAGGACAGTGCCGACCTCGTCATAGAGGAGGAAGAGTTCGGAGAGGACGGGGTATGCCTCTTTCTGAGTATGGACACAAGGGAATATGCAATCTCGACACAGGGCTATGCTATGTATGCTCTGGATGATTATGCCCTATCAAAGAAGAATCTCGAGGGAGTTCTCTTCCCGTATCTTTATAGCGGGGACTACTACAAAGCTTTCTCGAACTTTGCCTCCTACGTCTCAGTCTGCTCTGATTATTCTCCCAGAAGTGATTATGATAATTCCACTCTCTCAAGTGATGGGACATATTATATGGAGAATACAGGAGCAAAGCGTCCGTTTAATTGGCTTGCCTCCGCATTCTTCTCCTTCGCAATTGCAGGATTCATATCATATATGATTATCGCGCATGAAAAGAGGAAACTCAGAAACACAGGCTATGTGAACAATGCCGATGACTATGTTGTACCATCATCCTTTGCAGTCAATGTCCATAAAGATATATTCCTCTATTCAAATGTCAGAAGGGTGAGACGGAACACAGAGCCTCCGAGGGGAGGACATGGGGGAGCCCATCATACGACTGTCCATACTTCCTCATCGGGACGCAGCCACGGCGGAAGTAGCGGGAGGTTCTGAAAAAAAGGGGGCTGTTACAAAAGGCATTTTTATCTCCCTCACCCGACTCGTCCAAAAGTGCTAAAAATGCGTCAATTTTCTCTTTTCCCTCAACATGTATAGTTGAGGGATAGAACAAAAACTCTTGTTTTGTGCTAAAATTTCCCACGATAGATGTTTCCTCAAAAACAATTCTATCATGAATGCCCCAGGTTCGATTCCTCGGGCATCATTTTTTTACACTAAATTTGAGGTTTAATAAAATAAGGGTGTTACCTCAGTTTTTCGACTTCTGTAACACCCCTTCTTTTCCGTGTGGAACTTTGCCTTATTTATACTTGATGGCAGTTCCCATGTAGTTCTGTGTGAATGTATTGTACACACCGAAGATATACTCTGCAGATTCATCAAGATAGACGTCGATGACTGCATCTGTCTCAGGATACTGTGCCTTTGCCTGTGCCAGGAGATCACTGTATCCCTTTCCTCCGTAGGTATATACACCCATGATGTTTGTAATCTTACCCTCCATTGTGACAGGACCCAGAACCTCGTATTCTCTTGGAACGAGTGCTGTTACCACACCACTGTCAGAAGCTCCGATCTTGAGTGAGTGACAGCTTGTCAGAGTAAGTGCAAGACAAATGACCAGAATGGAAATTAATACTTTCTTGTTCATTTTTCCCTCCATATAAAGTTTAACTAAGTTTCACGCTTTTGGGGACAAACGTCAACACTCTTGGCACATTATGACTGGTTATGGCACCAGAACAATGGAGATGTCCTGGAATTGGATGAAGTGCAGTTTATTCTGATGCCTGTGCTGTTTATACAATTTGCACAAAAAACAAACATTAAGATTTGCGTTTTCCTAAATTAGGTAGATAATTATAGATAAATTATTATCTTTGACTATGGAGGAAACATGAAGCTTAAGAAGAGTGCGGCAGACCAGATCAGAGAAATATGCAGCCGCTACAAGGGGGAAGAGACACCCCTTATGATGATTTTGAGTGATATCCAGAAAGAGTATGGATATATACCGCTTGAAGTGCAGGAGATTGTGAGCCAGGAGACGGGAATCAGCGTTGCTGAAATCTATGGGGTTGTAACCTTTTACTCATTCTTCTCCCTTAAGCCTAAGGGAAAGTATGTTATCGGGTGCTGCCTCGGGACGGCATGCTATGTAAAGGGCGCTCAGCTCGTGCTTGAGAAATTTTCCGACCTTCTCGGCATAAAGAGTGGTGAGACAACAGAGGACTGCCTCTTTACGCTCGATTCCCTCAGGTGTCTCGGAGCATGTGGTATTGCCCCTGCTGTTTCCATCAATGGTAAGGTCTATCCCAAGGTTGATGTGAACCAGGTCGAGAAAATTGTTGAAGATATTATGCTGATGGAGGCTGAGACGAAGTATGAGAATTAGTTCATTTGACCAATTGGATGCCATCAGGAAGGAGAAGGCAGCTCTCTTTGAAAACAAGATCAAAGGTGAGGGCAACAGGCGAAGTGTTGTCATATGCGGGGGAACGGGATGTATCTCATCCAACTCGCATAATATACTCGAGAGATTCAATACTCTCATAAAGGAGAAAAAGCTTGATGACAGGGTCAGTATAAACCAGGTGGGATGCTTCGGCTTCTGCTCTCAGGGGCCTTTTGTGAAGATCTTTCCTGAAGATACTCTCTATCATGCAGTGAAAGTTGAGGATGTTGATGAGATAGTCGAGAGAGATCTCATGAAAGGTGAGATTGTTGAGCGACTTCTCTATGTAGACCCTGCAACCGGTGAGAAGATAACCAAGCAGGATGATATTAATTTCTACA
Source organism: bacterium (assembly GCA_963640795.1). Classification (GTDB taxonomy): domain Bacteria; phylum Spirochaetota; class Spirochaetia; order Sphaerochaetales; family Sphaerochaetaceae; genus Ornithospirochaeta. The sequence goes on from CAVIAZ010000077.1 coordinate 5,064, forward strand.
AGAAACAGCACCGCATAGCACTTGAGGAGTGTGGCGTTATAAATCCGGAAGACATAAATGAAGCTCTAGGATCAGGTGCTTTCCAGGGACTCAGGAATGCTCTTTCAATGGAGAGGGAAGAGGTTATAAACACAATTCTTGCCTCCGGACTGAGAGGACGTGGGGGAGCGGGATTCCCGACCGGGAAGAAGTGGCGTTTTGCCTTCGATCAGCCTGACGGGACAAAGTATGTGATCTGTAATGGTGACGAGGGAGACCCTGGGGCATTCATGGACAGGTCGATTCTGGAGGGTAATCCGCTCTCTGTAATCGAAGGTATGATGATTGCTGGTTATGCAATTGGGGCACAGAACGGTTATTTCTATGTAAGAGCTGAGTACCCGATAGCAGTCCACAGACTTCAGGTTGGGATAAAGCAGGCTACAGATATGGGACTTCTCGGGGACAATATCATGGGGACAGGCTTCTCATTCCATGCACATATAAGACTGGGTGCGGGAGCATTCGTATGTGGTGAGGAAACCGCCCTTATTAATTCAATTGAAGGAAAACGTGGAAATCCACGTCCGAGACCGCCATATCCGGCAGTAAGCGGACTCTGGGGATGTCCGACTATTGTAAACAATGTCGAGACTCTCTCTGTCGTTCCTTATATTCTCCGTAACGGTTCTGAATGTTTCTCCTCCCTCGGAACAGAGACAAGTAAGGGAACCAAGGTCTTCGCCCTCGGTGGAAAGATTAATAACGTAGGTCTTGTTGAGGTTCCGATGGGAACAACACTCAGGGAGCTTATCTACGACATAGGTGGCGGAATTCCGAACGGGAAGAAATTCAAGGCAATCCAGACTGGAGGACCCTCTGGCGGATGTCTCACCGAGAAGGATCTCGACACTGAAATCGACTTCGAGACGCTGAAGGCAAGGGGATCGATGATGGGGTCCGGCGGTGCCATCGTCATGGACGAGGATAACTGTATGGTTGATGTCGCCAAGTTCTACATGGAGTTCATCTGTGATGAATCATGCGGAAAGTGCTCTCATTGCCGTATCGGGACAAAGAGGATGCTTGAGTATCTTGAGCGCATAACTTCCGGAAAAGGTTCCATGAATGACCTCAAGGAACTTGAGGAACTTGCTTCTACTATCCAGATCGGCTCGCTATGTGCATTGGGGCAGACTGCAGCCAATCCTGTTCTCTCCACGCTCAGAAGTTTCAGAGAGGAGTATGAGGAACATGTCAGGGATAAGAAGTGCCGTGCGGGGGTATGTAAGAATCTTCTTAAGTATGTAATCAATCCGGAGAAATGTCGCGGATGCTCCGCCTGTGCAAGGCACTGTCCAGCAGAGGCTATCCATGGTGTCATAAAGAGTCCGTATGTGATTGACCAGGAGAAGTGTCTTAAGTGCGGTATCTGTAAGAGCACATGCCGTTTCGGCGCTATCGATAAGATTTGAGGTGAAGTATGGGATTAGTCAATATTAAAATAGAAGGACAGAATTACCAGGTTGAGGAAGGTCTGACCATTCATGATGCTGCACGTCGCTGTGGCTTTGAAATACCGACACTCTGCACATATAATCACGGAGAATGTAACCGTGGCTCATGCAGAGTATGCCTTGTTGAGGTCAAGGGACAGAGAGGCCTTGTTGCCTCATGTGTCTTTCCCGTCAGTGAGGGCCTTGAGATTTATATTTCATCTCCGAGGGCTACAACAGCGCGTAGAGCATCTGTAGAACTTCTGCTTTCAAACCACTCTCTCAACTGCCAGCAGTGTGACAAGAACGGCCATTGTGAGCTCCTCTACTGTGCCCAGATTACAGGCGCAAGGGAAGGAATGTTCCAGGGCGAGAAGACAGAGGCCACAATTGACAGGTGCAATCCTGCAATTGTAAGGGATACCTCCAAATGTATCCTCTGTGGACGATGTGTCATGAGATGCCAGAATGCCCACGGTAACGGAATTCTCGGTTTTGAGAACAGGGGATTCAAAACCATTGTGGGGCCTGCAGAGAACAGAAGTTTCGACACTTCTCCATGTATAATGTGCGGGCAGTGTATCTCTGTGTGTCCAACAGGAGCTCTTATGGAGAAGAGCGAGATAGACAGGGTTGATGAGGCTCTGCGGGAAGGTAAGTATGTAGTTGTCCAGACAGCTCCGGCAGTCAGAGTTGCACTTGGCGAAGAGTTCGGCCTCAGCATAGGAACTAATGTTACGGGTAAGATGGTTGCAGCATTACGAAGACTGGGCTTTAAAAAAGTCTTCGATACAGATTATGCTGCAGACCTCACAATTATGGAGGAGGCTACAGAGCTTTTAGAGAGAATTAGTAATGGTGGAAAACTTCCTCTTATCACATCGTGTTCTCCGGGATGGATAAACTATGCTGAATACTATTACTCTGATCTTCTTGACCATGTCTCATCATGTAAGTCTCCCCATGAGATGTTCGGTGCCATACTCAAGCATTATTATGCACAGAGGATAGGAATAAAGCCGGAGGATATGTTTGTTGTCTCTGTAATGCCATGTACGGCAAAGAAGTTTGAAAAGGAGAGGCCTCAGCTTGTGACGGAGGGACTTAGGGATGTAGATGCTGTTCTTACGACAAGGGAACTGGGACGACTAATAAGGCGTAGCGGTATTCTCTTCAATCGTCTCCCTGATGAACCTTTTGATACAGATATCGTAAGTGAATCTACGGGAGCTGGTGTGATTTTCGGTGTGACCGGAGGCGTGATGGAAGCTGCCCTTCGCACAGCCTATCACACACTTACTGGTAAGGAATATGAGAAAATCACATTCGGTACTGTCCGTGGCTTTGACACAATTAAGGAGGCTAAGATTACAATCAATGGAGAGGATATTTATGTTGCTGTAGCTTCCGGGATGAAGGGGGCCAGGGTGCTTCTTGATGAGATCAGAGAAGGTAAGAGCAAGTATACATTCATTGAGATCATGGGATGCCCGGGAGGGTGTGTAAACGGCGGAGGACAACCATATGTCAGAGAATGTTTCCTCCCTAATGAGGATCATGACATTGTCGATACATATAGGGAGAAGAGAGCTATGGCACTCTATGCAGATGACAGAAGCCAGAAAATCCGGCAGTCACATAATAATCCGCAGATTATTGCACTTTACAAGGAATTCCTCGGCGAGCCTAATTCTCATCTTGCTCATGAGTTA